>JAAYPT010000055.1 GCA_012519695.1 Clostridiales bacterium
AGGGTGTGGATGTAACAATTAATGCACCATATGCAGGAAAAGGAGTATATACTTATTATATTTTTCATTGTAAAGCAGATGGAACATGGGAGTATATTCCAACAACAGAAGGAGATGGAACACTTAGCGGAAGATTTACGTCATTTTCACCAATATTTATTATGAGAGTACCGAAGGCAAATACATTGGCACCATCAGGAAATAGCGAAACACCATCAGGAAATGCAGGAGCAATTAAGTCAATGACTGCTCAAAATGCAACAGTGTCATCTACAAATAATTTATCAACAACAGCTCCAAAAACAGGAGAAAATGTAGGAATTTATGTAGCTGAAATGTTAGCAGCGATAAGTGGTGTGGGAGCTATAGTATATGTACGAAAAATGCGAAAAGTAAGATAAATTTGTATCAAAGAAAGGTCGCATATCTCGTGAGTGAGGTATGCGACAAAAAAGAAAAGCATGTGAAATAAATAGATATTTGAACTAATGGGGAGAAATCCAAGTACAGATAGAAATAATAACTAAACTTAGAAGTGGTTTTAAAGTTTGTGAAATTAGAAAGGGAATAATGGAATAATGCTACAACAGTTAAAAAACAAAGTTCATAAAAAAGGGAAAAAAATATTATCGGGAATTATTGCAGCAGTATTATTAGTATTGGCTACAATTCCAATAAATTTCCCTACATTAGAAGTAAATGCAGAAAATACAGTAAAAAATTGTATTGAAATTATCGGCGGAAAAATTAATTACGTGGATTACACTAAGTGGATAGATCAGGATGATGGTAGTAAAAAAGCAGGTCAAGGAAGTAAGGATTTTACTAAAAATGGAACGTTAAAATGTGAGTTTGTAGATGAATCAGTCTCTAAGATAACCGTCAATTACGAACCAACCCAAGGATATTTCCTTGAATCCGTTAAGCAAGATGGTAATATGTTAGAGGATAGCAAGTATAGTGTTGATGAGGATAATGTAATTACTTATGATGCCGGTGATGAGAATGACATCGGTAACATTACACTTCGTTGTATTCCAAAGGAATTAAGCGTAAGCAATTTAAAGGTAGCCAGAATCAATGATAATGAAGGAGTTCCTACATCATCAGTAAATTTAACATGGGATAAGCCAACTATCACAGAGACAAGCGGTTATTCTTTAGATGAATATCGTTTGATTGTAAAAAGACAGGTAAATGGAAGAGAAGATGTTATTTATAATGATAAGTATCCTATAGTAGATAATAATGTAAAATGTAATATAGAAGATGCAGGAATTATGGGAGATGCAGCATCTACTACAGCGACCTATACAGTAGCAATCGTTGCAGATAAGGCATACCAAAAGGGATATGATTCTTCTAAAATAGAAGGAAGCAAAGTAACATGGAAAGCTGTATATGATATGATGTTATCTGTTACAGGACAGGGATCAGTAGAGATTACCAAATCAGGTGATAGTGCAGCTACAACATATAATAATTTAAATACACCATGCACAATATATAATATACCTTCTGTAAAAGATGGTACAAATTTAAGTATGAAAATTCTAACAGAAGCAGGATGTGGTGTAAGTTCTTTCCTTGTAAACGGAAATGAAGAAAAGGGAAATATAGAAGCAGAAGAGTATAATCTTAATGTCAATAAAAATGGTAATATGGCAATTAGTTTTGCACCACTTGCGGCAACACCGGTCATTACTTCATCAGGTGCAACCTATACAGAAATAGCAGAAAATGGTGAAGTGGAAATTACATCTGCCGAGAATGTAGAGAGTACATATTATGCATATAAAGGATTAGAAACAGCACAAAAACAGGGAAAATGGGCACAGTTTGATAATAACTTTAAAGGTGAAAAGCAGACTGTGAAAGTTCCGGCTGAACAATTATTTGGAAATGAAAATTATGCTTTGTTAAGAGCATATTCCACTCAGACAGGATATGCTGACAGTAAGATTGCAGAGCAGTATTATTATAGAAAACCCGAGATGCCGGCAATTACAGCGGTATCCTTTAGTGATAACTATGAACTTGGACAGTGGACAGCTAATAGCGTGACTGTTAATTATGTAAATTCTTCTGCAAGAAAGTATGATGGATTGCAGTTAGGATATATTGTTAATGGGCAAGGCGAAATGCAGTGGCAGGATATGAGCCAACAGGGCAATGTGTATAGTTATACATTTGGTATGACAGGTGAATATACAATAGCCTTTCGATTTAAACTTGCTGATCCAAATCAGAAAGATGCATTCGTTTATGGTGATCCATTATTATTAGACAATACCATTAAAGTTGATGAAGAGACTCCAAGCCTCAGAATTGATGGAAATGGATATGTAAGTGGCGTATGGAGCTTAAATGATGTTACATTAAATCTTAACAATAGTACAAGCCAGTTGTCAGGTACCGGTTACGAATATGCGGTATCAGACCAGGAAGTGGCAGATTTCAGTCAGTTAGAATGGAACAAATGTGAATCTGAAAATCAGGTAAAAATCACATGTGATGAGGGAAAAGTTTTAACACAGTATGTTTACATGAAAGCAATCAGCAATGCTGGAAAAGAATCTGAGATTGTGCCATATGTGGTAATGATTGATAAAGAAACACCGAAGTCGCCAGAAGTATCCTTTAGTAAGGTGGATGGGGAAAATGGATGGTATAAAACATTGCCAGTCATTACAATGAAGCCGGCAGTACAGGATACCGGAAGTGAGATTAGTGTCTGCTACAAATTGTATCAGGAAGGACAAGATCCAAGTACAATTGTAGAAACGATATTTGATGGAACAAATCAGCCGACAATTTCAGCCGATGGCATGTATGTATTACAATACTTTGCAAAAGATACAGCAGGAAATATAAGTGAAATCGGAGAAGAGCATCTTAAGGTAGATACAGGTGCACCGAATGGTCCATCTATTGAATTTAAAACAGAAAACGATTCTGTACTGGCACATATCATCAATTTTATTACCTTTGGTTATTTCTGTAACGAAAGAGTAGTAGCAGTTGTTCAAAGTAGTGACAGCATGTCTGATATAAAAGAATATGGTGTGTGGTATACACAGAATGGTAAAGACAGCGATATCAGCATTAGTGAGGATAAGGCTGCCAAGATAGAATTACCGGAGAATTTTAAGGGAACAGTATCTGCATATGCAGTGGACAATGCAGGAAACCAGTCCGAGACTATGGTATCAGATGGTATCATATATGAAAATATTCAATCTGAAATCACCATTACAACAGACGTTGATAACAGTAAGTGGCAAAATAAAGATGTAGGTTTTCATGTAGTTACTCAGGATATAGATTCCGGTCTTAGAAACGTAGAATATATTTTAAATGGAAAAACAATATATCAGAATGATTTTACAGGTAGTGAATATAATGACATAACCTATATGAATCAGATGGATATTAAGGCAGAAGATGAAGCAGTAAGCAGTAACGGATATACCTTGCAGGTTAAAGTTACAGACAATGCCGGAAATAAAACAGAAAAGTCAGAGGTTGTATATCTGGACAAAACAGCACCGGTAATTGAACTTTCAGGAATTGAAAATGGAGTGTACTCTAATAATACAGAAAACTTAACTGTAAGAGTAATTGAGCAGATTTATGACTTAAATCAGGTAACCGTAACAGCAACCAGAACAATTGATGGTGTTACAACTGATTATGGTTTGGAAGCATTTAAGGCGGATAAGGTAGATGATAAGAAAAACTACGCTTTTTCTGAGGATGGAATGTATGTTGTAACAGTAAGTGCAGTAGATGCAGCAGGAAATGTAGCTGTTTCCAAACAGATATCATTTACCATTGATAAAACAGCACCGAAAATAGAATTAACCGGTCCTCAAAATGACAGCTATCATGCTTCTGATGTTCCGGTTGTAGTAAATGTAGAAGAGTCCTTCTATGACACTGATACTGTTACAATTAATGTAACAAAGACATTAGACGGACAGACAGGTAGTGTAGACTTTGGAAGCTGGAGTAATCAGGGAAAAAGCAGTAGCTTAACCAAAAACTTTAGCGAAGACGGAACTTACCAAATCGAGGTACAGGCAAAAGATGCAGCAGGTAATCAGGCAGCAAGCCAGCAGTTGACCTTTACGGTAGATAAAACAGCACCGGAAGTAAGTATCAATGGGGCTAGTGACTACTACATTACAGGAAATACAATTACCTTATCTTATGATGTGGTAGAGTCTTACTTTGATAGCAATAATGTATCCATTCAGGTGCAAAAAGAGGATGCAGAAGGAAATGTGGCAGATGTAGATGTTGGAAACTGGGTAAATAGTGGAAAAGAATCCTCTTTGTCTTATGAATTAAAAGAAGACGGAATCTATACCTCTGTTATTACAGCAGTGGACAAGGCTGGAAATCATGCAACAGCTAAAAAGACCGTTACAGTAGATACTTCTGATCCAATTATTAAGCATGTGGATGAGATGAATGGTAAGTATTATCAGGTATTTAAGTTACCGTATGAATTAGGTGAGATGGTAGCCGATTTAACAGTTCCAAACATTAGAATGTCCTTAAATAGTGATGAATATGATGGAGTTTCAGAAGTAACAGACGAAGGAAAATATGTATTCAAAATGGACGTTTCCGACGAAGTAGGACATCAGGCAATCGCACAGGCAGAGTTCATCGTAGATAATACAGAACCGAAAGTGATTTTCAACGGTATTGAAGACGGTATGAAGTCCGAAAGCAATATTGATTGGAGCGTAACATTGGCAGATGCCAATGATAAGTTGACAGAAGTAGTTGTTGACGGAGAAAAGAAAGAAATCGGAAAGAGTGGAAATATTTATCAAGATACCTTGCGTCAGAAAGGAAAGCATACAGTAGAAGTCAAAGCAGAAGACTTGGCAGGAAATGTAACGACAAAGACAATTAATGTAGCTATTTCCGAAAAATCAGTGATTTCAACCTGGAGTAACAATAAGCCATTAGTAATTGGCGGTATTGTTGTAGTAGCAGGTGTGGCAGGTGTAGGAGTTGGCTGTGCTACCGGAGTCATTGGCAAGGGAGCAGGAAAAGGTATTTTCAAAAAAGTAATTAAAAAGTAATCAAAAATAAATTGATTAAAGTAATTATGAAAGCTGCATGTGTTGATTTTGGCACATGCAGCTTTTGAATATTATTCTAAATATTGTTAAATATTAAGGGCAAATTATTGACATAGAATAATAAGATTGATATAATAAAATACTGCTAAACAACATCAGCCATCAAACCAGGGGTTGTACTGGTTTCGACGGGGGTTGTGAAGCTATGGAAGCCATTGGCGGGCTCGACCGCCTCAACAACGGAAACACTAAATATAAACGCTGAAGATAATTTAGCATACGCTGCCTAAGTGCAGCAGTCGGCCTTAGATCACTCACAGTTTAAGATACCGGCTTCGACTATGTGAGAAACGACTTATGCAAAGCTTTGCGCATATGGGCGTATGATGAAGCTACTGAAGCTGTAAGCCTGTTATTCGGCGTGCAGTAGAGGGAATGTCAAAAGAATAACTGTAATGGGAGATGCCATAGTGGATTGGCTTTCGGACAGGGGTTCGATTCCCCTCAGCTCCATACTAAAAGTCTAGTATTTACTAGGCTTTTTCTTGATTTATAGGAAATTCCTCAAATCGTCAGAAATAGTGTATAATGAACTAGAAATAAAAAATGACATGACAAAAGAGCGAATGGTGGATTCGCCATGACGTTGTTTATGAAGTTTTTTGTTTTGGTTTAG
>JAAYPT010000056.1 GCA_012519695.1 Clostridiales bacterium
ATTAGACGGGGCTTGTTAAAGTGCCTCTAGTCAAAGAACTACCACATAAATCCTTTCAAAATATGGCAGATTGGCATTTTAGTTAGATTTATTCACCTTTCAAATGCAATTTGCGGAAACTCAAGAATTTTGCAAATCGAATCACTCTTTTTATTCTGTTGCGATGGTAATTCCTACTACTCTACCAAACTGCACATAACTTACTTGTTCTACATCTGCCTCATTCACAACCTGCTGCACTAATTCTTCTAATGCATCGGTACTTAAGCTCTCTTCCATTCGAACTGACGTATTTCCATCTTTTTTCAATCCGTCAATTAAAACTTTCTTAGCTTGTTCTGTATCCTCTGCAACTAAACCATTGACTGTATAATACTCATATTTCATATCATCTGCTTTATACTCGCCGGCATAATCATCCAATATACATACATCACTTTCTTTTAATATTTCTGCTGCTACTTCATCTGATATGTTAAACAGTGCATTTGCTGCTACTTCTTTATCATTATTGGTTACATCTAATGTATACCATTTTCCATTTAACAAGACCCTGTTCCATTCATGTCCGCCACCTTCTAAAGTACCTACTACCATAATAGATTGAAGTCCTGCCTCGTTTGCAACTAAGTGAAAAGCTTCTGCATAGGATTCACATACTCCAAAGTTTTCTACTAAAATTCCATAAGGAGTAAAGGAATTTGGATATTTTTCTACTGCTTCATCACCAATAGAACCATCTTCCGCTTCATAATTCATAACATCATAATTATATTCTGCATTGTCACATAAATATTGATTAATTGCCTGCTCTTTTTCATAATCACTCATGCCATCCTGAATAATTTCACCTGCAACATCTTTTGCCTTTTTCAAACATTCTTGCTGCATATTTTGAGTTTCTTCTTTGGTTTGTGCATATTCTACCACAAATTCATTCTTATCATAGTCATATTCAAGGTTATTTATAATTCCACATAACGGATTTTGTCTATACGCCTCAATAAATGCATCTCCCAATTTTTCGGAATCGGAAGCTTCTTTAAATCCATCCAATGAAATTGTTTCATTTTGGGCAAGAAAGTTCAATGCAAGCCATTCACTTAAGGAACTATTGGCATAAACAGTTTTGGCAACATTTTCAGGTAATTCAACTCCTGCCACATTCACTGTCTCGCCACCCACATCGTCTCCGGACTCGTCCTCTACATCTGTATCATCGTTTCCGTTTTCGTCCACATCTGTATCACCGTTATCGTTTTCATCCTCTACATCGGTATCATCGTTTCCGTTTTCGTCCTCTACATCGGTATCGCCAGTTCCGTTTTCGTCCACATCTGTATTATCATTAATGTTTTCTTCGTCCACATCTGCATCATCGTCTCCGGACTCGTCCTCCGGTGTTTCCTGACTATCAGGTACAAATGGAATATCTATATTCTCATTGGCACTTCCTGTTCTTCCTGCCAATTCGTCTCCCCTTTGTATCAGATTTTTTGTCTGTGCCATAAATGTATCATAATCTACTCCTGTCAATCTTACCCGGTACATGGCAATTGGAAGATTTTTAATGCTTGCATCTACTGCAATGGTTCCATCGTCATATAATGTTGCAGTTCCTCCCCGATATTCAATTACATATTTTCCAATAGAACCATCCATCATTTCTATATCTACATATGCCGGTAATGCTAACGCATCTGTTCCTGTATAGTCCGTCTGAAAATCCCAACTCTGCGAAATTGGAATCTGATTTGCAATTTCTTGCGGGTCACATTCATTACTCATACCGGAATGTTTCCCATCATTTGTTTTGGCTACCACGAAAAAACTATCTCCTGAATCCAGAAAATGATTCATTGTCATCTGAGTATCCACATCAATTTCCGTATCTCTATATTCTTCTTTAAACTCTTCTTCATATTTTTTTACATGTGCAAAGTCTGCATTAGAGCATTCCAAATTTTCTGTTGTTACTGCAAGAGATGCATAATCTAATCCCTTATCATACTCATATACCTCATAGTAATCTGCGCCATCTACCTTAGACCAAGACAATTTATAATAGCCGTCTCCCCCTACGGACTGCTTCATTGTGGGCGTATTTAACTCCTGCGCGATAGAGAATACCGTAACAATTGGTTTATCTAATTCTTTTCCTGTTTTCGTATCCATATACTGAACCAGCCAGAACTTACTTCTACTTCCCCATGTTCCATCTGTTCTACTATCTTCCTCATTTTCATAACTAAATACTAAACTCGGTGAAATTGTAATCTTATCATCATCATAGTTGTCTTCAATCTTAATATTTACCGTATTTTGAAAATTACTGTCGCTGTATACCTTAAATGCCTCATACTCCTCTGACTTAAAAAAAGCCTCTCCCACATCATAGGTAAATACATGATTTTTTTCCAGGTTATACATTGGGTCGGTGTATTCATACTTTTCCTGGTCTTCATACTTTGCCTTTAATTCTATGATAGAATTAAGTTCTGACATATTATCTTCCTGACCATTTCCTGCCAGATTTCCCACCTCTATATTTTTTTTACCGGTACCGGTCTTCGATGTATCTGTACTTGTTCCACATCCTACTAACATGCTTACGCAAAGTCCACATACCATCAATCGTTTCATTACATTTTTCATACTTATGCTTCCTCTTTTTCTTCTTATTTTTATCGTTTCTATTTCAAATACTTCCCTTTTACTTAAAACAACTTTTTAAAACTCAAAGAATCCTCGTATTTCATCAAAATCGGCTTTCTGACCGCTTCTTCCGTCTGTTTCCACCGTTAACATATGATCATCTCCCACTTCACACATTGCTTTTACGGTTTCATAACTTACATGTCCGTTATACTCATCATACTCATATGCAATATGTTTATAATAAACGGTGTGTCCGTTGATTTCTTCTGTCATTACCTCTGATTCTGTTCCGGTAGCATAATAAGGAATTGTCAAATCAGAATCGCAAAATTTCTCATCTACATCCAATAATCTGTCGGAAAACATAACAAACACGGTTTCTTTTCCATCCCCCCGCTCAAAAGCACATCCTCCCTGGTCATCAGCATCCTGTATATACCAATCATATCCTTCCGGAACATTTAATGTGATACTCTTTCCTTCATAACTTATTACTTCTACCTGATCTAATCTTTTGGTAAATTTCTGTGTTTCCTCAGTATCATTTGTCTCTTCGGCTTCTCCTACCTTTTTCTCACTTACCTGCTTTACATTTTTTTCTATATTTCCCTTTGCTTCTTTCTTTTCTACCTGTTCCTGTTTGGTAACTGTATGTTGTCCTGCTTCCTTCTTTTCATTTCCACAAGCTGTTACACTTGTAATTACAGTTAATGCTAACATCATTCCAATTAATTTTCTCTTCATAATTCATTGTCTCCTACTATTTAAACTTATTTTATTTCGTTTACAGTAAAGACTGGCGCCACCCTTATTACTTAACTCTTACATTTATAACACTTTTGGTTTCACACAAATGTTGCAAAAAAATAAAAAAAATTTCCTATTGCACAAAAAAAGCCGGAAACACAAGGCTTCCCGCTCTTTTTATCAAAACCATCCAAAACATTTTCCTATCCAATAAATGAAACCTAATACCCAGCTTGTAAATATTCCATACAGTATTACTGGGCCCGCAATGGTAAAAATCTTGCATCCGATTCCGAATACCTGTCCTTCTTTTTGAAACTCAATTGCCGGTGCCGCTACGGAATTGGCAAATCCGGTAATAGGAACTAATGCGCCTGCGCCACCCCAGTTTGCCAAGGATGGATATATATTGCATCCGGTAAGAATGACACTAAGCAGTATCAGTATCATACTACACCACCCTCCTGCCACTTCTTGTTCCAGTCCAAACCGATTCATTGCCATATTCAAAATAAACTGTCCTATCACACAAATAATTCCACCCATAACAAATGCTTTTGCCATATTTTTCGGTAAGGAATGGGTAGGGGTTACCTGTTTTACATATTCATTATACTGCTGATTCTTTTTTTCTTTTTGCTTCATGGTTTCCTGTGCCATATGATTTTCTCACTTTCTCTGTCAAAATTTTTGCATATGATTCATATAAAAATATAAAGAACCAAAGGTTTTTCCCATTGCCATAAAAAACAACATCCATCCAAGTCCTTCTTTAATCCGTAGCCTTCGAAACATAATGGGAAATGAGTTTAAAATCTCTGCCAATGCCACTGCCAAACAGCCGGTGAATACTCCCGCTGACACACCAAACAGTACTAAAAGCGGTACTCTCAGCGGCACTTTCCATTGAAACAGCGAGAATAGATTTCCGAAGGTTCCTCCCAGTAAAATAATCGTTTCATAAATAAGTACTTCTTTTACCGTCCTGGTCTTTCCTATCATTCTTGGAATTACCCCTACCGATATGATAAATGCAAACACGCCTGCGGATACCGCAAAGCCGGATGCCAGCCCTACCAATCCCAAAAATAATTCTTTAATCCACATCATTACTTGTTCCTTTTCTTCCACAGTTTTCAATAAAGGTGGTATCAATATCTTTTTCATAAGTGCGCATTTCCACCTGAATCGGCGTTGGGTCATGGGTAATCTTCTTTCTTCCTATATGGTTAAAAAATATAAGAATACCTAAGGATAATCCAATGGCATAGCTTATTTCCAGAACAGTAAAACCATTGGAAGATTTGCCCATCACCTGTTGGTAAAAGTCTAAAAACACTTCTCCCACGCCCACATCGTTATTGAATGTCATAATGGTAAATGCGGAACCAAAAAAGGTAAAAATACATAGAATAGCAACTTTTAAGTACTGTATCCACTTTACTTCTTGTTGTGGCTCGTATTCAATAATGAAATCTTTTTCTCCCATATTTTGAATGTCTACATTAGGATATTCTTTTCCGATAAGTTCAATTATCTTTAAAATAGAAAAAACTTGGCTCTGCCTTTTCTTTTTATCCTGATTTGCCGGTGTATGAAATTGATATACTTTCAATGTTTTTAATTTATTTACCAGCTCCCGATTGGTAGAGGTAAGCTTTGCAATGTCCTTTAATACCACAGAGGGTTCTTTTACCAACACATTCTGTTCAATTTTTATATATAATGTATCTGAATTAGATGCCATATTCCAGCCACTCCTGCTTCTTTACTAAGGTTCCTTCTGTAACTTCTGTTTTATTTTTTGCATATTCCACATAATAGAAAATGCCTCCTATAATGGTGAGTATCACCACGGATAGAAGGCATAATCGATAAATTTTGGTATGGCTCATTTACTCACTTCCTTTTCCTTCTTTGAAAGTAGTATGCCATGCTTTTTTTCATTTATACATTTATTCTAATGGTTTTATAGTTTTTTTCGCATAGATAATAAAATTTTTTTCTCCATACGACTTACCTGTACCTGACTGATTCCCAGCTTTTCTGCCACTTGCATCTGTGTACATTCTTCAAAATAACGCATCTGAATGAGTTGACGTTCTTCCTGTTTTAATTCCTTTAATAGCTGTTCCAGTAACATGTGGTTAATGAGCACTTCATGGCTGTCTTTTTCCTGTGGTAATCGGTCCGCCAAACAGGTTTCTTTTCCGTTTTCCGGTGCATATGTCTTATAAATAGATTCCACTTCTCCGTTTGCTTCAAGTGCCATAACAATTTCCGCTCTTTCCATTCCTGTCTCTTCTGATAATTCCTGCAATGTAATATCTCGTCCTCGTTCCGCCTGCAAACGCTCTCTCGCCTGCTTTATTTTGGCTCCGTTTTCTTTGATACTCCTGCTTACTTTAATTAACCCGTCATCTCGTAAAAAACGCTTGATTTCTCCGGTTATCATAGGGACTGCATAGGTAGAGAATTTTACTTCAAAGGAGGTATCGAATTTGTCAATGGCTTTCATGAGTCCAATACTTCCAATCTGAAATAAATCTTCTAATTCATAACCTCGATTGTTAAATCTTCGAACAATACTCCAGATTAATCCCATATTTTCTTTTACCATTGTATCTCTTGCCGCTTTATCTCCGTCATGTGCCAGTTCCAGCAGTTTTTTTACTTGTTCATCTTTCGTCCTTACTTGCTCTGGCTTTTCTATCAGCAGTTCCACTCCTTCACCCCTGTCCTATGGTTTTTCGCATCGTTACGCAAGTACCTTCTCCCACTTTCGATACTACCTCCAGCTCATCCATAAATGCCTCCATAAATGCAAATCCCATGCCGGAACGTTCCAACTCCGGCTTGGTGGTAAACAACGGCTCCCTCGCCTGTTCTACATTACGAATTCCCCTTCCACTATCGGTAATGGCGATTTCTACTTGATTTCCTTCTATCTTACATTGAATCCAAATGCTGCCTTCCTGTTGTTCATATCCATGAATAATACAATTAGTTACCGCCTCACTCACTGCGGTCTTAATATCCGCAAGCTCGTCCACAGTTGGATTTAATACCGCAATAAATGCCCCCACTGCTACTCTGGCAAATCCTTCGTTTTCAGATATTGCCTGAAATTCCATCTTCATCTCATTTTTTAAATATTCCATATAATCCTCCTTGTGTTCCCTCTATTAATCGATTTCTATAATTTTCATTAAGCCGGATATCTTAAAAATACGTTGTATCTGCTGATTTAAGTGAATTGCCTTCACATAACCTCCGGAAAACCGAACATTTTTGCATCTTCCAATAATCACACCGATTCCAGAGCTATCCATAAACTGCGTATCCGAAAAATCAAATACTAAATTTCGTACCGGATATTTTACCAGTAATCCATCTGCCTCCTCTTTTAAGAATTCTGCCTGATGATGATCCAATTCCCTTGGCATTTTTAAAATCAAACATCCATATTCTCTTTCATACTTATGTTCCATCTTTTTCTTCCTTTCTTATGATATAAAAAGACGCCATGAATTCTTATTCATGACGTCTTTTGTAAGTTTCTGTTCTTATTGTTATTCTTGTGGTGTCGTGGTATCTCCCATCTCGTCTAAGTAAGACTGTGATGTTCTTGCCCGTTCTGTTTTCGGATGAAGCTCTACCACTCTTTGATAGTACTTCTTGGCATTTTCTGTATCTTCCAACTTTCGATAAGACTGTGCCAGATAGTAAATGGCATTACCATCATCATAATCTTCATCCATCTGCACAACCTTTTCTAATTCGGTTACTGCTTCTTCATAATTATAACTATTGTAAGCACTGGAACCCTTTTCGTATACACTTGCCAAATACTGTTCGTTTACTTTTCCATTCACTTCATCATAAACAGTCTTGGCACTCTCGGATAATAGCTCCGGATTGATTTCTGCCAGCATATTTCCTGCACCCTCAATATCATCCTGGGTATAAGCGTGATATCCTGCCAACAGCTTATCATACATATCTGTTACCTGTTGTGCTGATTCCTGCTTCTGATTTAAGTCTGTAATCTGATTATTCAAATCATCAATCTGACTTTCTAACTTCTTAATCTCCTGATTCTTAGTGGTCAGGTTGTTGTTTGCCTCTACTTCTGATTTTTTTGCATCTGAGGTTGCATTCTGTCGTATTCCCGGCATGATTAAGAATAATGCAATTGCTACACCAATTGCCATACCGATGACAATATTAATAATTGTCATAATTCCTGAATTATCTTTGAAGTTTGCCGGCTGAATAATGGTCTCGTTTCCACTTTGATATGCAATCTGTTCCTCTTTTTCTTTGCGGCTGTTCTTCTGGGATGGTTGTTCTCCATGCAACTGCAAATTTACTTCCTTTAAATAACGTAAGGTAAGTGTATTATTTGCATCAATTCTTCCTGCTGCACGAAGTTCCTTCTTCGCCTGTTCATATCTGCCCTCTTGCATATAAAGCAGTGCTAACAACTGATGTCCTTTTATTAAATTAGGATTTAAGGAAAGGACTTTCTTCAACTGTATAATAGCTAAATCCTGACTATCCTGTTTGCAATACAGCAATGCCTGGTTATATTTCTTAATCGTCTGATTAATAGTATTCAGTTTCGCCCGATTGGATTGGATTGACTCTAAATATTGCTCTGCAATATTATCCTCCGGCTGAAGGCTTCTACTAATTACCCACTCGCTTAAGGCATCCACTGTTTCGCCCATCTCAAAATATACTAATCCCAATAAATTTCTTGCCTGTGTATTGGCTTTATAAAAACGCAGACTCTTTCGCAGACACTCTGCTGCTCCTGATAAGTCTCGTACCTTTGCTTTCTCTAGTCCAATGTTGTATAACGTATTGGATATACGAATAATTTTATTATAAGAATCCATCTTTACCTTCCTCACCGTCTTGTCTATCTTTGTTCTCTTGCTTCTTTCATGATTTCCTGCATAATATCTGTCATATCGGTAAGGTCTCTATCATATATGGCATCCTCAGCCTCTTCTACTTCAAGGCTTGGTTTAAACTTTTTCAATTCTTCTTCAAAATTAAGCATCTTTCATTCCTCCTGCGATCTTTTCTAATTCTCCAACGAGATACAAGGACCCTGCACAGAACAACTTCTGTCCCTTTTTCTTCACTTTCGTTGCTTCTGCGAAAGCCTTTTCTACCTGATCTATTTCTGTTATCTTTATTCTCTGATTCATCGCCTGTGCTTCCTGTTCAAACACCTGCTTTAAAGTTGCTGCCGGAATCCCTCTGGCATCGGAAATCCTAGTTACAAAAATCTGCTCCCACTTTCCGTCTGTTAATAATTCTCTTATAGCTTTCACATAATTCTTTTCCTGAACCATGGAAAAAAGCAATATAGACGGAGTTGTTGCAATTTTATTTACTGCCTGTAAAAAGCACCGAATACCATCTGCATTATGAGCTCCGTCAAAATATATGTCTTCTCGGACTTCCTGCATTCTTCCCTTCCATTGTACCGTACGCATTCCTTCTCGGATTGCTTCTCGGGAAATTTGCTCTGTCTCTCCAAGATAATTTGCTGCCATTAATGCTACTGCTGCATTCTGCGCCTGATATGGAGCACCAAATGGGATTTCCACTTCAGTAACATCATACCGAGATTCATAAGAAAAATCAATCTTTTTCCCGGTGTTTAATAAAATTTTAATTTTCTCTAAATATACCGGAAACATTCTGCAATGTAACTGCTTTCCACGTTCTTCAATCACCTGTGCTGCTTCTATATTAGAGGCATCATATACCACCGGAACCTGTTCTTTTAATATACCTGCTTTTTCCCCTGCAATTTCAGCAATGGTATTTCCTAAAATTTCTGTATGTTCCAGACTGATAGAGGTAATAATAGTGAGTAACGGATGTTCTACCACATTGGTTGCATCCAGTCTTCCACCTAATCCCGTCTCTAACACGGCGTATTCCACATTTCGCTTTTGAAAAATCACCATTCCAACTGCAAACAAATATTCAAAATAGGATGGATGGGAAATTCCCTCTTTTTCCATCTCCACCACTACTGACTGTACTTGTTCTACTGCCTGCACAAATTCTTCCTGAGTGCATTGTTCTCCATCTATCACAAAACGTTCTTCAATATCTACTAAATGGGGCGATGTAAATAACCCGGTACTTTTACCACTCTTTTTTAAAATATTGGCAAGGCAGGCACAAACGCTCCCTTTCCCATTACTTCCTGCTACATGTATTACTTTAAACTGATTTTGCGGATTTCCCAAGCTTTCCAAAAATGCCTTGGTATGTGACAAAGGATGTTTGGTTGTAAACTTTGGGATTCCTGCTATATAATCTATTATTTCTTCATATGTTTTCATAAAAAAAATCACCACTTTCCATTATAATAAAGTGGTGATTTTATGCAAGCACATTTTGTATTGTTTTTTCGACATTTTCTTAAGATTCTAACTGACACATTACTATTTTATCCGGATTCTTTACAAACTCCAATCGTTCCTGCTCTTCTTTTACACTGATTCGTAAGTCATCCATTTCCACCCAGACGCCCGGATATACTTTTCCTTTTACGGAAATACTTCCGCCTTTTGCCCGTTGAATCTGATTTTCCAATTTTTCAAGTTCTGCCGTATCGTTGGCAAGTAATGCACTGTCCCGAATCTTCACTCGCAACAATTCTGTTCTACGAGGGTCATTCTTTACATCATTCAGTATTTTTAACCCTTCTTCGATTTTATATAAATTTTCCTGTTCTACCTCTATTTTGCTTCGTAAGATAGTGATACGTCTCATAACATTTGCATCATTTCCGATACGAACCTTTGTCTTTACTTCTCCGTCACTTCCGATTGTCTGAACAGAAATACTTTCAATTGCCCACACTTCTCCGCCTACAATGCTTGCCTTTCTGCCATCCAAAATAATACTTCCGCCACAAGAAACCTTGCAATTTAAAAATACATCTGCCTGTATGGAACCGTTTGCATGCACCCTGGTATATTCAAAGAACTTTGCTGTAATATTTCCCCGGCTGGTAACACTTGCCCGGGACGCTCCCATTACACCACTTCTTAATACCACATCCTTACCGGCTTCTATCTGTGCACCTTCTACAATGCCATCAATGGTAATTGTTCCGGTAGCCTTAATGCTTACTCCGGAACATACTCCACCATGAATAATTACATCGCCTCTAAAATCAATATTTCCCACAGATAAATCTACGTCACCGCTTATCTCATATACCGGAAGTATGGTGATTCTTCCGTTCATCATCTCTATTTTTCCGTCAATCACCGCCGTATAAGTACTTCCATCCTCAGAACGTTCAAATCCTCTGCCTCGTAAAGGTACCTGATCCCTACCACGTTTTGCAAGGATTATCTTTCCTTTTACATTCATACCATCCTGCCCCTGATATGCTTTATGGTATTCTGCTATTACCTGACCTTTTTCCACTGTTTCTACCATTTTGATACTCCAGTAATCTACCGTTCCATCTGGTCGTATCTTAGGTTTTTTGCTAAAATCAAGATTAAATTTATAGTCATAATAGCCATCTGTACCATCCTGTGACTGACTTCCTTCGGCAATGAGAATTTCACGATCACATAGTTGTTTTTCCAGCAACCCTTTCAAATTTTCTTCTATGATTCCAAAATTTACTCCCTTTTGCTTTAAAAACAGTTGTACCGTCTCCATATCTTTATAATTGTCCATTAACTCATACGGTATATATAGAAAGGCCTGCATTTCGTCATCACTAATTCTGACCCGTGGTTCTTTTGATGCTGCCATTTTTTTCCCTCCTATCACGTTTATTTGCAAAATAAGGCTATATATATTTTATATTAACAATTTTAGAACCTTTTTTCAATCTTTTTGTAAGATTTTGGTGTTTTTTGTCGAATATATTTTCTTTTATATGTTTTTTAGAAAAAAAGAGACTGTCTGTGATTTTCACACAACAGCCTCTTCCGTTTTACTTATAAAATTATTTCATCTGCGCCAGACGTTCTTCTGCCTGCGCCATCATCTGTTCGTATTTTGCAAGTTTTTCTTTTTCTTCCTGTACTTTTGCTTCCGGTGCTTTGCTTAAGAACTTCTCATTGGAAAGCATTCCCTTAGAACGTGCTAATTCCTTGGTTAATTTATCTTTTTCCTTTAACAGACGTTCTTTTTCTTTTTCAAAGTCTACCAAATCTTCCAATGGTAAGTATACTACTGCACCCGGAATTACAACGGATACTGCGTCTTCTCCAATTCCATTTTTATCTGCCTGTACTTTCACTTCACTGGCACTTGCAAGCATACTGTAAGCACTCTTCATTGTTTCAAAAGTTTCTTGCAGGTTCTTATCTTCTGTTACAATAAAGACCTTTGCCTTTCTGCTTGGTGGAACTTCCATAGCAGTTCTGGTATTACGGATTCCTTTTACCAAATCCTTTACATGCTCTACTGCCACTTCCTCTTCCGGGAAATTCCACTCTTCGGTATACTCCGGCCACTGAGATAACATAATGGTTTCTTCTTCATCCTGAAGTGTACAGAAAATTTCTTCTGTAATAAATGGCATATATGGATGTAACAATTTTAAGCCCTGAATCAGTACCGTCTTTAATGTCCACATTGCAACTTTTGCAGATTCCGGATCTTCTTCCTTTTTGAAGGTTCTGGTCTTTGCAATTTCAATATACCAGTCACAGAATTCGTCCCAGATAAAGTCATATACTTTCTGAACGGCAATTCCAAGTTCAAATTTATCCATGTTTTCGGTTACATCTTTTGCTAATGTATTTACACGAGATAAAATCCACTTATCTTCCGGTGCTAACTTATCAAAGGATGGTTTCGTTAACTTCTCATCTCCAATATTCATCATAATGAATCGGGATGCATTCCATACCTTATTTGCAAAGTTACGAGAAGACTCTACACGCTCCCAGTAGAAACGCATATCATTTCCCGGTGCGTTTCCTGTAATCAAGGTAAGTCTTAATGCATCTGCACCATACTTATCAATTACCTCTAATGGGTCAATTCCATTTCCCAGAGACTTACTCATCTTACGCCCTTCTGAGTCACGCACTAATCCATGGAATAATACAGTATGGAATGGTGCTTCTCCCATCTGCTCGTATCCTGAGAAAATCATACGGATTACCCAGAAGAAAATAATATCATATCCGGTAACTAATACATCGTTTGGATAGAAATAATCTAAGTCTTCTGTTTTATCCGGCCAGCCCAAAGTAGAAAATGGCCACAATGCGGAAGAAAACCAGGTATCCAAGGTATCCGGGTCTTGTGTCATATGAGTGCATCCACATTTTGGACACTTTCCCGGATTTTCTCTTGCTACTACAAATTCTCCACAGTCATCACAATAATATGCCGGGATTCTGTGTCCCCACCAAAGCTGTCTGGAGATACACCAGTCACGGATATTGTCTGTCCAGTTAAAGTAAGTCTTATCCATACGTTCTGGAAGTAACTTGATTTCTCCGTTTTTTACTGCCTCTACTGCCGGTTTGATTAACTCATCCATTTTTACAAACCACTGTTGTTTAATCATTGGTTCTACCGTTGTCTTACAACGGTCATGAGTTCCTACGTTATGTGTATGTGGTACTACTTTTACTAATAAGCCCTGTTCTTCCAGTTCTTTTACCATAAGTTTTCTTGCTTCATAACGGTCCATACCTTCGTATTTTCCACCATTTTTATTGATGGTTGCATCGTCATTTAATACATTGATTTCCGGAAGATTATGACGTTTTCCAACCTCAAAGTCGTTCGGGTCATGTGCCGGTGTAATCTTAACACATCCGGTTCCAAAATCCTTATCTACATAAGCATCAGCTACTACCGGAATTTCTCTTCCTACCAATGGTAAAATCAATGTTTTTCCTACGATATCTTTATATCTTTCATCATCCGGATTTACGGCTACTGCGGTATCACCTAATAAAGTTTCCGGTCTGGTAGTTGCGATTTCTACAAATCTTCCTTCTTCTCCTTTTACCGGATAATTGATGTGCCAAAAAAATCCATCCTGTTCTTCATGTTCTACTTCTGCATCGGAAATGGATGTTTTACATACCGGACACCAGTTGACGATACGAGAACCTTTATAAATATATCCTTTTTCATATAATTTAATAAATACTTCCTGAACTGCCTTGGAACATCCCTCGTCCATAGTAAAACGTTCTCTGTCCCAGTCTGCGGAAGAACCCATCTTACGAAGCTGTTTTACAATACGTCCGCCGTATTCTTCTTTCCATTCCCAGGCTTTTTTAAGGAAACCTTCTCTTCCAAGGTCTGCCTTGTCTATGCCCTGTTCTTTTAAGGACTGGATTACTTTTACTTCCGTTGCAATAGAAGCATGGTCTGTTCCCGGCTGCCACAATGCATTGTAACCCTGCATTCTTTTATAACGAATTAAAATATCCTGCATAGTATTATCCAGTGCATGTCCCATGTGAAGCTGTCCGGTAATATTTGGTGGAGGCATCACAATCGTAAACGGTTTTTTACTTCTATCTACTTCTGCGTGAAAATATTTATTTTCTTCCCATTTCTGGTAAAGACGATCTTCTATGTCTTTTGGATCATAGGTCTTTGCAAGTTCTTTGCTCATGTTTGTTTCTCCTTTTCTTTTACAAATCTTTCCTCAAATACTTCTTTCAACCGAGTGAGCTTCAAAAATGCAAAGCATTTTTGAAGTCGCGTTACACGCTTACATAGAAGCAAGATAAGATGCTTCGTTATGCAAGCATACTTGGCACTTATATTACTTCTATGCTCACTCTGTTAAATCGCGCAAAAAACGCCCTTTACTGATTTCTCAGTAAAGGGCGAAAATCCGCGGTACCACCTTTATTCACATTACAAATATCATAATGCATCTCTCATATCCTGTAACGGGGATAACTCGTGAAAACCTACTTCGTCAAAAACTTCCACGGTTCAGTCCTCCGGTTCAAAAGCTACCTTCTACAATTCCTTCTTCAAGCGACCTTCCAGCCGATGAATCGCTCTCTCTTTCAAGGGTAATTGTGTACTCCTCTTTCTCACTACCTTTTAAATATATTTTATATATTAAGAGTTAAGTTTGGAATTGTCAAGGTTTTCTTGTGTATATTCATCTATCTTTTATAAATATTTCTTATACGTATTCTTGTATTGTTTCATAATCCCCACTTGCTATTAACCTGCCTTGCTTAATAAATAAAATTTCATCAAATTGTCGTAAATATTCCTCCTCAATATCGTGAGTTACCATTATAACTGTTTTATTAGAATCCATTATCTTACTGGTTATATTTCGAGTCATTTTATAATCAACCCCCGCAAACGGTTCATCTAATATACAAATATCTGCATTTTCAACGTATAATCTTAAAAATCCTATTATCTTTTTTTCGCCGCCGCTTAATAAATTACAATTTTCTATTTTCCTAACGCTACTTCTATTTCTGATATTATCTGGCAGTAAATTGATATCATATGCCCCAAACAAAGAAACATTATTTTCAAAGTTATCACTAAATATTATATCTTTTTGTCCAAAATAACCAACTATATTTGACTTATCATAATTCTTCACATCTAATCCATCGATAAGTATTTGTCCCTTATCAACATTAATTTTTTGCATTATTGCTTTAATTATCGTTGATTTTCCAGATCCACTATGTCCGATAATTGCATATTTTTTTCCTTTTTTAAAAGAAAAACTAAAATCTTTTAAACTAAAATCTTTGTAATTTACAACAATATTATTACAAGTTATTTCTTCCTTAAAGTTATACAACAAGGTTTTCTTATCCTCATTATGTCCTTCTAAATATGCACATACCTTTTCTCTTATATTTTTAGTAGAATTAATAGCATCAATATCATACAAAAAAGATTCTAATGGTCCTACAAAACATTCCACATATGCAAGCGCTGATGTTGCAGTTCCCAATGTTATATTCCCTTTTATAAATAAATATCCTATAATGCCAAATATAATAATATGAACAATATTAATTGCTCCTCCGCTCAAAGAAAGAGAAAGACACTTTCGTCTTCCATAATTCATTCTCATACCACTAGTTTTGTTTAATTCACTATCATGATGTTTAACAACAGCATCTCGCGTCCTTACAGATAAAATAGCATGATTTTCATACAATTCCTTAACTAATTCTACATACTTTCCCATCTGTCTCAAATATTTATTTCTACTATCTGATAACTTACCTGCCATTATCTTAGGAACAAATACAACAACTATTGATTGTATAAGAAGTACAATTCCAATTTTATAATCAATCATAATAAAAATTACTACACTATATATTATAACCATTAAAATAGACTTAACTATATCTAAGGCTGGTGTCAAGTAATCCTGTTCAAGTGTTGTAATATCATTTCCTTGTAATGAAATATATTCTCCCACACTTTTTTTCGAAAATTCATTATTTTCCATTTTTGAAATAACGCTAAAAAAGTCTCTTTTTAATTTATTTTCAAATTCTATTGCTGTTCTCCATACATACCTCTCTGAAATATAACTGGCCACTTCACTAATAGCAATTACAACAATGTATGCTCCAACTAAAAAGAGCACAAATTTTAAACCATACACCTTAGCTTTATCAAATAGTAATTTCTGCAAATATGGTACTATTGCTGTAGTAAGCACATATAAAAAATAAAACACTATTTGCAATATAATATATTTTCTGACGTATTTCATATATTTTTTCATATTTTCACCTTTAATCGTAAATTTCGCTTCTTATATTTGCTAATTCACACTCAATATTCTTTCTATTATTTAAAATAATTCCATTATCATCAAAATTTGTTAACGGACATCTATGACAATATTTTCTATTATTACATTTTTCACATTCATCTAAATCTTTCCATTTAATATTTTGAATACTATTCAATTTACTTGAATTATTCCATATATCAAATATATCACTATCAAATATATTACCAACAACATATTGATATTTTATGCAAGGTTTTACATTGCCTTTACTATCAATAACAATTGAATTTCTGCATTCCGAACAAAGTAGCTCATTTAAATTAGGCAAAACAAATTTTTTTCTTTTAATCCATCTAATACCTTTAAAACTTGTTTAAATTCATCTTTACCTAATCTACATTCATTTTGCCAAAATTTTCTCTTAACCTGTGGTACAATATCATAATCTATCCTATAGTTATATCCATCCTCAATTGCGAATTTATACACATCTATAAAATTCTTATAATTATCCTTCAAAATACATGTTTTAATTTCAACACTAATGTTCGATTCTTTTAACATATTCAGATTAAATAGAGCCTTTCTTAACGAACCTTTAGTCCTTGTGATTTCATCATGTATTTTTTCTTCCATCGAAAAAATTGTACTAGAAAAAGAATTTATATTATAACCTACTAACTTATTAACAATTGTTTGATTTAGTAACGAAGCATTAGAAAATAAATTTAATTTAAATCCCATACTCCGGGCTTTTTCTATTATATCAAATATATCCTTTCTTGTAAAAATTTCTCCACCAGTTAGCGTTAATTGGTATACTCCTAATTTTCTTAGTTGTATAAAAATATCATATATTTTTTCTGTAGGCAGAATACTTTCTTCTCTTCCTTCTAAATAACAATGTTTACATTTCCAGTTACATTTATTAGTAATTTCTATAATTGCATTTCTCATATATCTTTTTTCTATACTTATATCTTCAATTTTCTTAAACATAATAACTATCCCTCTCAAACAATAAAGGCACAAGATAATTATCTTGTGCCTTTATCATATACACAAACATTTTATGTACATCAAATATCATTATTTTATACAACACTTACTAATTAAAATGGTAAATTAACATGTGTTGAACTACCACTACATCTACATTGTGGTTCTACAACAGTTCCCCCCTTTTTCTCTTTTTTCTTTGTTACAACTGGTTTTTCATACTTCTTCATATAAGCATCCTCCTTTTAATATTTTATATCTAATATCAGCATGTTGACATGCTCAGACTGTAGACAAAGTCCTCAGCTTTTCGCCGAGGATTTTTCTGTATTAAAGAGGTTAAAAGTCAGTATTTTCAAGACTTTTCAGCCTCTTTTTGGTATAATAAAAGTATCAAAAAAAGGCGGTA
>JAAYPT010000057.1 GCA_012519695.1 Clostridiales bacterium
ATGATACTCCGCAGCCAATATAATCATTTCTGATTCATTTAACTTATCTTTTGTAAAATAGGGGGCCTGCGCTAATCTCTTTTTTTCACTTTGATAATCATGGTAAATCAAAACTCCCTTTACTGCTACCACTAACAATACTATCCCTATTATTATTTCAATAATATGCTTTTTCTTCATATCTGCCTCCTCTTATTTATTATTAATTGCCTCTTCATACCTATCTTCATTATCTGGGTTTTCTTTTTCCAGTTGTTCAATTAAGCTATCTACATCATTTGGACTCGTTACAACTTCATCTTCTGTTATTTCTATTCCTAACTTTTCATTTACCCTTGCAATAATATCAGCAGTATTCTCACCTGTTTGAGCATATATCGTAATCTTGGAATCATCCGCCATATCACATTGAACAAAATTAACACTACAATCAAAATTACTATATATTAATGCACTTTCCATCCCATTAAACTGCCCAGTAATAAACTGGCAGTTTTCCTCAGCTTCTGCTTGACTTATTGCCATATCTACACCAAACCCTGCTATATCTCCTATCAAAGGTATATACCCAACGGCTTTTCCCAATACTTCTTTTCCTGCTTTTTGAGCTATGTATGCTGCTAGCTGCTCTGAACTATAACTAATTATTTCACCAGTAGTCTCTTCCGTTACAAAGCTTAACGTTTCTTCCGCCACGGAAACTCCTCCGAAATATCCTACAAATGTAAGTTTTGCATTTTCAAGTGCGCTTCTATCAATAGTGTCTCCATTTTTGGTCTTCGAAATATTAACTGTAGACTCTCCAAGATTACTTATGGTAGGACTTACCGCACTTCCTATATTACGATATTCACAAAAAGTCATGGTTAATCCTTGATCTTCTCCCATTACTATTGAAATGGTTGGAAGTTCTGCCTGATATTCTCCACGAAATGTTCCAATTTCCTCTGCCACTTTTAAGAGTGTCATTCGCTGAATAATAACATTTCGCTGTTCTTTCAACATATCATACATCTGTTCATTTACTTTACTATTCACAACTTGTAGCATTCCTAATGTCTCATTTGATGTTTTTGATATCTGTTCTAACAACCTATCTACTTTCCCCTGATTTATCGTCCACTCGGAATAATCTTCATTTACAAGATTTGCTCCCATACCAGCCATTTCACTATACCATGGTATATCTACATCTTTTGTTCTATCCATACATAATCCAAGAAATCTTGATAGTTCTTCTGGAGCCATATTCATATACACCAGTGCTAATGCCTTATACTCTTCTTCGGTAATCTCTTCTTCGGGTTTCGCCAATATTTTTTCTACTTCTTTCCAATTTGCAGTTATTGTTCCGTCTTCATTTACTACCACAATACGATTCACATAGCAATCTGCCAACTCTGTTCTCCATGTTGCATTTACATCTGGAACATATACACCATTTTGAAATGCACCGGCTATACTAGTCATTCCCGCTTTTGCTGCTGCTCGCATAGCCGCCGATGAAGTAAATAGTCCATTGGTGGTTCCTTCTATCTCATCATACTTGTTTTCTTTTTCCTGCCACAATAAATATAACTGTCGGTCAGTCTCTGCCATATTCCAATATTGTGCCGCTTTACAACTATAATACACTCTTTCCCATTCCCAAAATGCATTTATTGACTTTCCTGCAAAATTCTCAGCATTTAATTCATCTTCCTGTTGCTGTCTTTTTGCTATGGTCTTTTGCTCCAATATCTGCCCTCCGATTAACACCTCATCACCTACAGACGATTTCAATATGTTAAAATCTGCAATATCGGAATTATTCGCCGTTCTCATTGCCTGCAATACTGCCATGTAATCACTCATTTGCTGTCTAAGTGATGCAAATGCTTCACTTTGAATTTCATTATCGTTAAAAAAAGTATTCAGACTGCTTTCTGCTATTCGAATGGCTTCATTATCTTTTTCTAATTTACTTATTGCGCTATTACTTTCTTCTTGTATATTGGTTGGATTTAAATAAGAATTTTCGTTCATGAATTGTGTCCCTCCTATTAATTATTCTTCTCCTGATTCTTTCCTCGTTTCAACTTCTGGTATGTTTCTTCCCGCTCTTTCTCAATTCTCTGAGATTCTTTACGCATTTCCTCTCTAAATTCTTCTTCGCATTTTTTATCCTCTTTTTTCATGGAATCCAAAAGACTCTGCTTTTCATCTAACAAACGCATGATCTTACTATCGTATGGACCACAGGCCGCTCGCATTCTTTCTACCGATTGATATGAGCGCATCATATCCAGCTCCTGCTCCTTTTGACTTTCATAAAACCGCTTTTTTTCTAATTCTAACGCATCTTTTTCTTTATCTAGTTTGTTTAAATGCTTTTTTAATCTCTCTTCTTCTTTTTCTTTTTTTCTTACTTCTTCCATGACAAACCTCCTATTCCGCAGCAGATATTGTCTGATATCTGCAACCGTTTTCCCATAATTGGCTCATCATTGTATCATACTCTTGGAAAGATGCCCCAATACTTCTAATATTAGCAACATCCTGCTCCATGGTTTTCCCGAATAAAGCGATTATCTGTTGTGATTGTTCAAATACTTCCTGCCCGTTTTTATTGGCTGTAAGTGTTGTTTTTCCATCTGCCGGAATCAATGCTACTTCTTGAAAATACGCAGAAGCGCCAGAAAGTGTCATTGCATCATTTTCCAGCGCTACTTGATTAATCTTTATTTTTTCTGCCATAATACTCTCCTCCTCCTAAAATCATATCTATTCTATAGTACAAAACCTTGCTTTTGCTGTCAAGTTTTTTATAAACTCCCTTATCTTTTCCTTCTGTTTATCGCTTAATTTTCCACCTTCCATTCCTAACCCGGCATGCCCTTTTAACAACATTACCAACAGCAACTGTCCATCGCTTACCGGAATTTCCTTTTTCTCCCCGTATTCCCTGATTCTTTTTAATGTAACATCCATTGCTCCTGTAGTAGAAAAACCTACTATTTTTCCTATCATCTGAGGATTTAAGTCTTCCATATACTGCTTTAAGGTTTTGTCCATATCCCACATATAAACTCCACCACCCAGAAATAGCATATCTACTTTTTCACTTATTGGCTTATCTATGGATTCTGCCGTTACCCCCAATATTTTAGCAATTTCCTATTACATGAAAAAGACCGCCACCCCTGAAATATCAAGGATGGCGGTGCCCCTGCCAAGAATCGATGCGACAGGATTTGAACCTGCGACCTCTGCGTCCCGAACGGTTTTATCGTTTAGTACCTAATGTTACTTAATGTTTTTCAAAATGCCTGTAAGTCCTGTATTTATAAGCACTTAGAGTAATAGTCTATTAAAACCCTTGTAACTGTAAACTTATTTTCCCTGACGTATTTTAGGTAACGTTTTGGGTAACGAATCTATGGGTAGATATTAGTTTTTTTGATACATCAATTTAATTATGATTTACAAACGCTCCAAAAAGTGTTATATTAGATTTAGAAAAGGAACAACCGCCCACAAAGTGGTTGACCTCATATAAAACAGTGATAAGATTACCACCCTAAATACCGGTCAAAGTTTAGAGGGTGGTTTTCTTATGCTTAAGTCATTACTTCAAATTCGCAAAAACGAATGTCAGCAATGCAAGAATGAACATACCAAAAGACATCATGTCCTTAAAATCAAAATGATTTTTATTGTTCATACGCACCACCCCCATTCTATGTAAAATGGAGGTCAGCCACCCTGTAACACGATTGTTCCTTAGAATGATTTTAGCACACTTTATTACTTGATACAATATAAATCACTCTATAAAATTTCCACTTCTTCCGCAAATAAATGTTCACCGCTTTCTATTGGAACAAATTTTACTTGTTTTGACCGAACTAACACCTTATCTTTATCATCTTCAATAACATCTCTTTGCATAAAGAAATATTGCTTATCATCACTTGATGTAATATATGCGCAATCTCTTTTCTCATTAACATAAGTGATTGTACCTTCTATCTTTCCTGGAATAACTGATTGTTGAATAAGAGTATCCGTAATGGTCGTAACTTTTTTTATAATTTCTCCTGTTTCCTTACTTCTATTTTTATCTAGACGCTCCGAATTTTTTATATAATGCGTTGGAATTTCTTTATATACGCAATATGCATAATCAAATTCATAAATACTGCTTCTTCTTCCCTGACCATTTTCTATTTTATTTATTATATTATATTCCGAAGACCGATTGGTATATTTTGCCAAACTTACCGTTTTATTTGGAAATTTAAATCTAAATGCCCCTCTATTTCTACATACTTTAACAATACTTGATAACCATTCTTTATCACTTATTTGAAACCTATTTTCACAATCCTCTGCTTGTCGACATATAGCTTTTATAACATCCTCTTTCCTTATTTTTTCATATCCTTTTCCCCTCTTATATGCGCAATCCATTGTTAAATCCAATAAATGAACTAATCTCCTCATATTCCCACCACAGGCATAAACTAACTGTTCAACTGCATCCATATTTTCACTTTGAATATCAAATAGTTCTTCTATTGATTTTTTTTCTTGCATTGAGTTTTCCATATAACGTTCTATTAACACAATTACTTTATTTAAGAATACCTCGTAATCTTTGTTCCTTATATCTGAATCCAGTTGTACATTATCACCATATCTTGTTTCCATTAAAACATCGCAAATATCAAAAGGATAGATTGCAACCTTAACTCTAACAAACGGCAACGTTCTTAACTGATTCATTAATGTTTCAAATTGTGAAATTTTCCCTTGCTCTTCTTTAAAAAAACTTCTATTCAGAGAACTTACCTCATCTAACAATATGAGAATCTTGCCTGAAAAAGGTTTGATAATTTTTCCATATGTATCTATTATATCTTCAAATTGAGGGATTCCCACCTTCTTAATCTCTATTTGATAATTTTTTGCCGCTTTCTTACATAGATTAATAAATTTATATGCAATATTTCCTTCTACATTTACTTCTTTTCCAACCGTTTCAATATATCCGTCTACGGTCATCAAATTTAACCGCTTGTATATTTCTTTCATATTTTTTTATTTGGTAACTGAACACCCAAATTCTGGAACCCTCTATGAATCTCTGCCATACGACTTGCCGAGGTTAAAGAATCGCAAACATGAACCATTTCCAAAACAATTTTATATATAATTTTCTCATATATCTTGTCAGAATTTGTTATATGCTGACATTCACTTAAATTAATATATATTGGTAAAATAATTTCACTATCTGCCAATAAATCTGCTACCAATGTATACAAATAATAAGCATGGTTTGCTCTTAAATACATTGTTTTTCCTGACCCCATTTTCCCCTTTACAATTATATTTTCATAATCAAATGGTCTATTTAAACCATCTGTTGGGTCTACAAATAATTCTAATATATTTTCCAATGCATACTCATCTGCATTTCTTGTCCTAAAAGGACGTGACTCAAATATTTCCTTTAGACTATACACTCTTTTCCTCCATTTTTTCCCTAAATACCTCAATACATTTTAACATACATATTACTTTGTATCTGCAATAAATCTTCCTCTTCATAAATAAAAATACTTTCCACAATAATTCAGATACACTATAATTAGTAGTTACAATTTTTTAACTATCTCATATATATTTTACAATTATACATCTATCTCTCTGTCAATATATCTTTAAAAAACTCCGAATAATCTACCTGAAATATCTGTTTCAATCCCACTAAATCACTCACATATATATTTCCTCTTCCCAGTTCAATAAGAGAATATGTGCTACGACTTAAAGGAGAACCCAATACTTGTAATCTTGCAACTGTCTGTTCTTGGGTTAAACCACACGAAGTACGAATCCGTTGTAAATTCTGCCCAAATATTTGACTGTTTAATAATTTCACGATTCGCACCTCCTTAATTTGCTTATATTTATAAACATTTATTAAATCTTATCAAAATATAATCCCTTCAATGCTTACACCTATAAGCCAATCATCCTACAATATTACAAATCTATCTCACAGTTGATATATCTTTAAAAAACTCAAAATAATCCACCTGAAATATTCGTTGCAGTCCTACCAAATCGCTAATATAAATATTCCCTCTACCCAATTCAATAAGAGAGTATGTACTGCGGCTTAATGGAGAACCTAAAACTTGTAATTGTGCGACTGTTTGCTCTTGGGTTAAACCACACGAAGTACGAATCCGTTGCAAATTCTGACCAAATATTTCATTACTTAATAACTTCACAATTTGTCCCCACAATCTTATATTTTCCATTTTGCTTATATTTATAAGCTAACATCTTGATTTTACCAATCCATTGCGCTATAATTGCTTATAGATATAAGCAATTTTGAAAAACAGGAGGGAAAAATGAAAAAAGAAAGGTTTAGAATATATCAGAACATGTATGATTCTTTATTTAAAGACATATCAAAGGCATTAACTCTACTCGGTCAAAAAGATAATACATCCGTTGATAATGCCATACAGGTATTGCAAAATGCTCAATGCAAAACAGAAGATATATATGTGAATCAGGAACACTCCTATCCATATAACACTCTATATGAAGATATTTACAATCGTACCAATCTTCAAGCTATTGGATATTTCATAAAAGAGGGAAGTACACTAGGAGAAAAAAATAATACAAGTTTTACAGAAAGAGAAGATATTGCCGAAAAAGAATTAGAAAAAGAACTGCAACAATTACTGGATGAACAGACATTAAAAAAAATTTATCCTTCCATAATAAAATACACCGCTTCCAAAGAAGAAATTCAATTTTCTCTTGGTATGAAGATAGGTGCCAAAATAGCATTATCACTAACAAATGATTCCGAATATGATTTCTAACAAAAAAAGGTTCTAAAATAAATGTTGGGGTAACGAATTATATTTGATATTCGTTACTCCAACATTTTTTGTTATGATAAAAGAAAACCCCCAAGCGCCAACGTCTACCAAACAAATGCACTTGGAGGTACA
>JAAYPT010000058.1 GCA_012519695.1 Clostridiales bacterium
AACTTAATCACAGGAGGTGGTCCATATGGACAATAAAAGTTTATCACACACAAAATGGAAATGCCAATATCACATTGTATTTATTCCGAAATACAGAAAGAAAATTTTGTATGGAAGAGTGAGAAATGATGTGAGAGAAATAATAAGCACGTTATGTAAATACAAAGATGTGGATATTATAGCAGGAGCAGTTTGCGTGGATCATATACATTTAAGTGTAGCTATTCCACCTAAAATTAGTATTGCAAATTTTATGGGATACTTAAAAGGGAAAAGTACATTAATGCTTTATGATAGACATCCAGAATTGCAAAGTAAATGGGATAAAGCATTTTGGGCAAGAGGGTATTACGTAGAAACAATTGGTAATATCACAGATGAAGCAGTACAAAAGTATATAAAAGAGCAGGCAGAGGAATCAAGGAAAGAAGATTCAAGAAGTACCGCTTTATAGCGGACCGGTAAAAGTGCTTGCGATACCGCCCTTTTGGGCGAGCAGTAAAAATGCCCTTTTGAGGGCTAATACCAAACCACCAGTTGAACTGGTGGTTGCTGACTTAGAAATGCAAATGTTCCCCGGAATAAGTCCATGCTATATATCATATAGTGCAATATGGGAAAAAAGAATTTAAGTCGGGTCAAATCGAATATTGTGGAATCACTGGAACTTCCAAAGGATATTATGTATGGGGCAGTTATTATTTCTGCCACAGGAAGGAACCAGGTACTGATAGAAAATTATAAAGGAATCATAGAATATACCAACGAAAAGATTCGTGTCCAGACGAAAAATTGTCAAGTCACAGTAGCAGGAAAACGTCTGATGATAGAATACTATACCAATGAGGAAATGAAAATCACTGGATTTATACAGGGAATCTTATATGACTCATAAGGAGTAGTATTTTGTTAATTGATAAATTAAAGTATCTGCAAGGGTATGTAAAAGTAAAACTTTACGGATATGCACCGGAACGTTTCCTGAATCTGTGTAGCAACCGCAATATTCTGATTTGGAATCTGGAATATGAGGACGGCAATTACATATTTTGTATTAGTATCAAGGGATTGAAGAGTCTGAAACCCATTTTGAAAAAAACAAGGACAACATTTGTGATATTGGAACGTTATGGAATGCCTTTTTATTTGCATCGATATCGAAAACGTAAATTGTTTGCAGTAGGAATTTTAGTATGTAGTCTGTTACTGTATACCATGTCTTTGTTTGTGTGGAAAATTCAGGTAGAGGGCAATCTTCATCGTACGGACGAAGGCATTATTAAGTTTTTAGAAGAACATCAGATATATCATGGAATGCCAAAAAGCAAGATAAACTGCGAAGCCATAGAGGAACTTCTAAGGACCGGGTATGAAGATATTATTTGGGCATCCGTAAAGGTAGAAGGAACGATGTTGGTGATAGACATTCAGGAAAATCTTTCTACCAACCAACAGGCAGAAGAAAAGAAGACAGAGGATGGAACACCGGTTGACATTGTTTCGGATAAGGATGCTGTTATTTACAGTATTCTTACAAGAAAGGGCTTGCCACAGGTGGAAAAAGGCGCAGAGGTTCATAAGGGAGATGTTTTAGTAGAAGGACGTATTCCGGTTATCAATGATGACGGAGAGGCAACTGCCTATCAATATTGCAGTTCGGATGCGGATATCATGGGAATTACGGATTATCCGTATGATGACAGTTTTTTTGTTAGACTATCAGGATAAGGAATTTACCGGCAACGAGGCGACAGCGTATGAAATGCGTATAGGAAAACAACAAATTTCCATTCCTGGTTTTACAAAAAAGTTTTCAAATTACGATACCATAACAGATGAGTATGACTGGAAGTTAGGGGATACCTTTTACCTGCCGGGAGCGTTCCAACGAAAAACTTACAAGGAGTATAAAATTGTAAAAAAGCGACATACCAAAGAAGAAGCAAAACAGGTGGCTGAAAAGAAATTGGAGCAATTTAATGAAAAATTAAGACAAAAAGGGGTTCAAATTATAGAAAATAATGTTATGATAGTAACAGACGGAAAAAAATGTAAGGCTTCAGGTTCTATAAAAGTGATTGAAAAAATCGGAACGGCAAAAGCTTCCGTCATAGTAGAAGAGACACAGGAAGGGCAGATAACAGATGAGTCTGATGGAGAGAACAATTGATATACCGGTAGAACATATGTCTAATGTATTTGGACAGTTCGATATGTATATGAAGAAAATAGAGCGAGCATTTGGCGTTACCGTTGTAATCCGGGAAAGCAACATGAAGATTCTGGGAAATGAGCAGGATATTCAAAAGGCACTGCGTGTATTTACACAGCTATTTGAACTTTCCAAGCGTGGGAACCAGATTACAGAACAGAACGTAGATTATGCAATATCGTTAACTTTTGAAGAAAAGGAATCTGCAATTGTAGAGATTGATAAGGAACTGATTTGTCATACTATTAATGGAAAGCCGGTAAAGCCGAAGACACTTGGACAGAAAAAGTATGTAGATGAAATTCGTAATAAAATGATTGTGTTTGGAATGGGGCCGGCAGGAACGGGTAAGACGTATCTTGCCATGGCAATGGCGATTACGGCATTTAAGAATGAAGAAGTAAATCGAATTATTCTTACCAGACCGGCGATAGAGGCAGGCGAAAAGTTAGGATTCCTTCCGGGAGATTTGCAGAGCAAAATTGACCCATATCTGCGTCCTTTATATGATGCATTATACCAGATTATGGGAGCAGACAGTTTTCAGAAAAACATGGAAAAGGGGTTAATAGAAGTAGCTCCTCTTGCTTACATGAGAGGACGTACCTTAGATAATGCTTTTATTATTCTGGATGAGGCACAGAATACAACTCCTGCACAAATGAAGATGTTTTTAACTCGTATCGGCTTTGGCTCTAAAGTAGTAGTAACCGGAGATGCAACGCAGAAGGATTTGGCACCGGGAGCAACTTCGGGGCTAGACGTGGCATTGCGGGTTTTGAAAAATGTAGAGGATATCGGGATTTGCAGATTGAGCAGTGCCGACGTAGTACGTCATCCATTAGTACAAAAAATAGTAAAGGCTTATGAAGAATATGAAAAGAAAGAGACCAAAGGAAAAGAAAAAAATAGAAACAGAAGCAGAAAAAAGACCGATGCTGGAAGATAACTGGTCTTGGAAACGATTTTACATGATTTGCATTATGATGGTAAGTGGAATGATTACTGCTGTCATTTGTGGATGTTTGTCAAAGTTAACACCTGGTAGTCGTATTGCACTTGGGTTTTCCAGTGCACTGTTCTTAATAATATTTGTATTAGGCATGGAAATTTATCGTCTGAAAAAGGGATGGTTTCATGAAAAAGCAAATAATTATGTAAGAATTGCTATTAGTCACGGTGTTTGTTGTGTGGCAACGATTATATTTTTATGTTTGCCATCGTATGTGGCACCTGTAATGCTTATGGCAGTAGGAATGACAATTGTAACCAATTCTTCTATTGGAATGCTGGCTGGAATATTTTATTGTGTGGTATGGAATATTTCTAAGGGTGGAGGCGTATACCAGTTTTTGTGGGCAGTTGTGTTGCTTGTTTGCGGGGCTATGATTGTTGAATTCTTGAAGGAAAAGGAAAATCAAAAGTGGGTAGCCATGGTGATTGCAATATTTACTTTGGGATGCACTGTGGTATTTTCTTACTTGGATACTGGTAAAATAAATACAAATATGATAAGCTATGGGGTGTGCAATGGAATCATTACAGCAGGACTCACAGTTATCTTGTATCGTTGGCTGACAGAACGAATGAGTCATACCAGCGAACAGACATTGGAACGAATTATATCAGAAGATTTTAGTTTAGTACAAGTAATGAGAAACTTTTCTAAAGCAGATTATCGTCACGCAAGAAAGGTATCTGATATTGCAAGAGAATGTGCAAAAGAAGTAGGTGCAGACCCATTTGTGGCAGCGGCAGGCGGATTTTATTATCGAATCGGCAGAATGGAAGGAAAACCATATGTAGAAAATGGGGTTCTTTTAGCCAAGAGCAATTATTTTCCAATGCAGGTTGTACAGATTTTGAGTGAATACAATGGAGAAAAGGCTTTGCCTACTACTGTGGAATCGGCGATTGTACATATAGTAGACAGCGTAGTAGCTAAGTTCGATGTGTTGGACAAGAATACCTTGTCTAATTCATGGAATCAGGATATATTAGTTTATCAGACATTGAATGAAAACTCGGCAGCAGGATTATATGATAAAGCCGGGTTTAGTATGAATATGTTTTTGAAAATCAGAGATTACTTAATAAAGGAGGCGAAACTACTGTGACAGTTAGTATCGAGGAAGAGCAGAATCCGGAATTTGACTTTGATTATGAAACACTGGCAAAAGAAGTAATAGAAGCGGCAATAACATGGGAAAAGTTCCCTTATGAAGCAGAGGTAAATCTTTTGCTGGTATCCTTGGATGAAATTCACGAAATCAATCGGGAACATCGTAATATAGATCGTCCAACGGATGTGCTGTCTTTTCCCATGATTGCATATGAAGCTCCCGGAGATTTTTCCAATATAGAAGCTGATGAGGATAATTTTAATCCAGATACAGGAGAAGCACTTTTGGGGGATATCATTTTATGTGTAGATAAGGTGAAAGAGCAGGCAGAAAGCTATGGACATAGTGCTAAGCGGGAATTTGCTTTTTTAATTTTACATAGTATGTTGCATCTGTTTGGGTATGATCATATGACAGAGGAAGAAGCAGCAGTTATGGAACAAAAACAACGAGAAATCTTAGAGCATATGAATATTTTGCGATAATTATAGAAGGAAAATGGAGGAAAAATAATGAAAAAACGTATGTTATGTGCTGTATTGGCAACTTGTATGGCAGTTACAGCAATTGCTGGATGTGGCAAGAAAAAGGAAGAGCCAAAGCAGGAAGTGAAAAAAGAAGAAGTCAAAAAAGAAGAGCCGGTAGAAGAACCGGTTGATACACATGAAGGACAGGCTAAGAGCTATTTGTCCGGTCAATGGATTGATGAAAATCAGGCAAAAAAACGTCCGTTGGCAATTATGATTGGAAATACTTCTGATGCATTACCACAGTATGGAATATCTTCCGCAGATATTATTTACGAGGTTCCGGTAGAAGGAGCATATACTCGTTTGATGGCAATTTTCCAAGATTATTCTGCATTGGACAAAATCGGTTCAGTGAGAAGCTGTCGTCATTATTTTCTTTACTTTGCAAAAGAATTTGATGCAATATATGCACATTACGGACAATCTATTTATGCAGAACCTTTGTTAGCGCAGGAAGACGTAAATAACTTAAGCGGACTTGATGGTTCTGTGGGTTCTATTGTATTTTATCGTGATGCAAACCGTAAGGCACCTCACAATGCTTTTGCAAGCGCAGAGGGAATTAATGCCGGAATTGAGAAAAAAGGATATCGTACAGAACTTTCAGAAGATTATAAAGGACATTACCAGTTTGCAGAAGATGACCAGGAAGTAACATTGGCAAACGGCGAAGATGCACAGGTTGTAAGCCCGGGATATGTGGTAAATAAGCCTTGGTTTGTATACAATGCAAATGATGGTTTGTATTATCGTTATGAATTTAAGGATAAGCAAATTGATGGTGCAAATGAACAACAATTAGCAGTAAAAAATATTTTGATTCAGTATTGTTCCTGGTCTAATAAAGACGAAAACGGATATTTGGATATTAATACAACTTCCGGTGGAGAAGGTGCTTATATTACAAATGGAAAAATGGAAAAAGTAACATGGACAAAGGCAAATGAGAATTCACCGGCACGTTACTTTGATGAAAGTGGAAATGAAATCACCATTAATCAGGGTAAGACATGGGTATGTATTGTACAGGATACCTATAAAGATCGTTTCCATGTATACCAGTCAGAGGAAGAATTACAGCAGGCAAGAGCTGCGGAATAAGAACGAATTTGAGGAACTTTTATGAGCACACAGAAAAAAAATGAATCCGGTTTTCTAATACAAGGTTCCATTCTGGCAGTGGCATCTATTATTAGTAGAGTAATTGGATTGTTGTACCGAATCCCTTTAAAATCTATACTTGGGGATATGGGAAACGATTATTATGGAACAGCAATGGAAGTATACAGTATTCTATTGCTGATTTCCTCTTATAGTCTGCCCTTAGCTGTCTCTAAGTTAGTATCAAATCGAGTAGCTAAGGGAGAGAGAAAAAATGCATATCGCCTTTTCAAAGGAGCAATCTTGTTTGCAGCAGTTTCCGGTACGATAGCAGCTTTGATCGTATATTTTGGCGCAGAAGTTATAACTGTTTATTTGGTAAAAACTCCTCTTAGTATTTTTGCATTAAAAGTATTGGCACCCACGTTACTGGTGGTAGCAATTCTTGGAGTGATACGTGGATTTTTCCAGGGAATGGGCACAATGATGCCAAGTGCGATTTCCCAGCTACTTGAGCAGATTGTAAATGCGATTGTAAGTATATGGGCAGCCTATATGTTATTCAGATACGGTTCTCGTATCGGTGCGGTTTTAGGTAATTCAGACCAGTATGGAGCTGCTTATGGAGCAGCAGGTGGAACAATCGGTACCGGATTAGGAGCATTGGCAGCATTGCTATTTGTGTTATTTGTGTTTTCTGTTTACGTACCGGTGTTTAAACGCCAAATGCTCTGGGATAGAAGAAAGGGAGAAGAAAGCTATCGAAACATCTTTTTTGTTTTGGTTATGACAATCATCCCGGTTTTATTAAGTACAACTATCTATAATATCAGTTCTATTATTGATATGGGAATTTTTAAGCATGTGGCAGCAGCGCAGGGATATGCAGAAAAAACCTACAGTACGCTATGGGGGATTTTTGTTGGTGAATATAAGGTTTTGATAAATGTTCCGATTGCAATTGCGTCATCTCTGGCAGCATCCAGTGTACCAAGTCTTGCAACTGCATTTGCATCAAGAGATATTCCTCAGGTGCGACGAAAAATTGCAAGTTCCATTCGCTTTATCATGGTCATTGCCTTTCCATGTGCAGTAGGCATGGGAGTGTTGGCATCTCCGATATTACAATTGTTATTCCATGATGCAAGACAAATACCGGCAAGGATGATACAGGTAGGAGCAATTTCCATCATCTTTTATTCCTTGTCTACGTTAAGTAACGGTATACTTCAGGGAATTGACCGCATGAAAGCACCGGTAAAAAATGCAGTAATTACTCTGGCACTTCATATAGGTGTGTTATTCATACTGATGTATGGCTTTGACTTAAATATCTATGCAGTTGTATGGGCGAATACATTTTTCTCATTTTTAATGTGTATTTTAAATGGAGCTGCAATACGAAAATATATAAAGTACCGTCAGGAAGTTGTCAGGACATTCCTGATTCCGGCAATTGCCGCTGTGGTTATGGGCGGAGCAGTATATGGTATGTATGAGCTTTTGATTAAAACAATAAAAAGAAATGCAATTGCAACAGCGGCAGCTATTCTCGTTGGAGTGATTGTATATGGTGTATTACTTTTATTAATGCGTGGCTTGACGGAAGAAGAATTAAAAGCATTTCCGAAAGGATATTTATTAGTAAAGATTGCAAAGAAACTACATCTTTTGAAAAAATAAAAAATGTGTATAAAAATTTAAAAACAGGCGGATACTACATAAAAAGGAGTTTATGATGAAAAGAACATGTAGTATCCGCCTGTTAGTGGGCGTAAGTTTATTTACAGCAGCTTTTTCTGGTTGCATAGGATTTTTTGCAGGAACCATGAAAAACTGGGATTCCTATGAAAAGCAGATTACTTTGTTGGAAAAGGAAAATGTAAAACTGGGAAACGCAAAAGAGGAAGATAAGAATATAAAAGAAAGTTTGAATGTGGTAGAACCCTATGAATATATCTTATTAGAAGAAAAAGGGTATGTAGCGGTATATCATACAGACCGCAAGACATTATATGCATCTACTGATATTTTGGCATCCAAACTTCCGGAACAATTGCAAAAAGAAATTGGAGAAGGAAAATATATTAGCAGTGAAGAACAACTTTACAGCTTTCTTGAGAATTATTCTAGTTAAGGAGTTGCAAATCTTGAATGTTATTTGGGGTTGTGATAAAATCATGGATAGCAGAAAATCATAAAAGTAATAGAAAGATAGGAAAAGTAAAACCTATGGGTAGGAAATTTGATGTAATTATCGTTGGCGCTGGGGCAGCCGGAATGATGGCAGGAATCAGTGCTGCGAGACATGGCGCAAGTGTATTGATTTTAGAACACATGGAGAGCGCAGGAAAAAAAATACTGGCAACCGGAAATGGAAAATGCAACTTTACCAATGAAAAGCAGGGAACCTTGTATTATAGAGGCAAGAACCCTGCCTTTGTATTGCCTGTTTTCCAACAATTTGATTTAGAAGATACCTTAGAACTTTTTCAAAAATTAGGAATAGAGCCTCGTAGTAAAAGAGATGGTTATTATTATCCGGCAAGTGGACAGGCATCAGCTATACGGGAAGTGCTTTTGATGGAGTGCAGATATCAAAAGATAAGAATTGCTTACAATGTTGGTATTCGAAGTATTCATAAAGTAGAAAATGAATTTATTTTTGACACCAAGCAGGGAGAATTTCAGAGTAGCACCTGTATAATTGCTACCGGAGGAAAGACGGCAAAGAAAACAGGAAGTGACGGAAGCGGAATTCCATATATTGAAGGTTTTGGACATAAAATAATAGATATTGTGCCTGCGCTTGTCGCTTTGCAGGGAAAACAGTCATTTTTGCCGGAAATTGCAGGAATTCGTGCAGAAAATCGAGTGGAAATCTACATAGAAAATGAGAAAATAGCCGAAGAAACAGGAGAACTTCAACTGACTGAGTATGGGGTGTCCGGAATCCCTGTTTTCCAGATAAGCAGATATGCCTCTTATGCTTTGCAAGAAGAAAAAGAGGTTTATGTTTTGTTGGATTTTCTTCCATGGCAGACAGAGGCGGAAACAGAGAAAATGTTAGAAGAACGGTTTGTTACCTATGGAAATAAAAAGTCTGCATACGAAGCTATGATAGGATTGTTCCCGGATAAGCTGATAAAGGTTCTTTTAACGCAAAGTGGAATCGTGCTAGATTTAAGCGCAAAGAATTGTTCCAAAGAAAAAATCAAAGAACTGGTAAAGACTGTGCGGCACTTACGAGTAGATATTACCGGAACAAAAGGGTTTGAGTCAGCACAGGTAACTGCCGGTGGTGTAGATACAGAAGAAATTAACGCTACCACGATGGAGTCTAAACTAGTTTCGGGACTTTATTTTGCAGGGGAAGTAGTAGATATTGACGGAATGTGCGGTGGTTATAATTTGCAATGGGCATGGTCCAGCGGTTGGATAGCCGGTGCCTATGCAGGGGAAGGAAGCAAACAGATATGATTCGAATACAGCAATTAAAATTACCGATTTCTCATACGGAAGAACAGCTAAAACAAAAAATAGCGAAGACACTTAAAATGTCGGTGGCGAATATACAAGAGTATTTTATAAAAAAGCAATCCATTGATGCCAGAAAAAAGCAGGAAGTATCTTATGTTTATACGGTAGATGTATTAGTTTCAAACGAACAAAAACTCTTAAAAAAGTTAAAAAACAATCATCTTTCTATTGCAACAGATGTAGCATATGTTTTTCCAAAAAATGGAACAAGGGTCTTAAAACATCGTCCGGTTATAATTGGAAGTGGTCCTGCGGGTTTATTTTGCGGGTATTTACTGGCACAGCATGGTTATCGCCCACTTATAATTGAACGTGGCAGATGTGTAGAGCAACGTCAAAAGGATGTAGAGGCGTTTTGGAAAACAAATGTACTGAATATCCATTCTAATGTGCAGTTTGGAGAAGGTGGTGCAGGAACTTTTTCTGATGGTAAGTTAAATACCCTTGTAAAGGATGTAAAAGGAAGAAATAAAAAAGTGCTTGATATTTTTATTTCTCATGGAGCACCGGAAAAGATTTCGTACATGAATAAACCTCATATTGGAACGGATATTTTAATGAAGGTAGTAGCTGATATGCGTAACCAAATAGAAGTTTGGGGTGGGGAATACTTATTTGAAACTCGCATGAAAGACATTGTACGAAGTGACAATGAAATAATAGGTATTATATGCAGAAATGAAAAAGATGGAAAGGAATTTGAAATTCCGACGGAAGCTTTGGTTTTAGCAATCGGGCATAGTGCCAGAGACACCTTTGAAATGTTGTTGGAACGTAAAGTGCCTATGGAAGCAAAATCTTTTGCGGTTGGAATGCGCGTGGAACATCCACAGGAAATGATTAGCCAAAATCAATATGGAGAAGCTGCCGATATGCTGCCTGCTGCATCCTACAAAGTTACAGCCAACTTAGAAAACGGAAGAGGCGTATATTCCTTTTGCATGTGCCCGGGCGGTTATGTGGTGAATGCTTCTTCCGAAGAAGGTCGACTGGCAGTAAATGGTATGAGCTATAGTGGAAGAAATGGTAAAAATGCCAATAGTGCAATTATTGTAACAGTTACACCGGAAGATTTTGGAAGTAGAGAACCTTTGAGCGGTGTGGAATTTCAAAGAAAACTGGAACAAAAAGCATATGAATTAGGAAACGGCAAAGTGCCACAACAGTTATTCGGAGATTTTGAACAAAGAAAGGATTCCACGACATACGGAGCTTTTGAAACAGAATTAAAAGGAGCGCATACGTTTGGTGCACTTCATACCTTGTTTTCAGAAGAAATTACAGAATCTTTTGTTCAGGGAATGCATCAGTTTGCAAAGAGAATTCCGGAATTTGACCGAAAAGATGCAATTTTATCTGGTGTAGAAAGTCGAACTTCATCTCCGGTAAGGATTCCAAGGGATGAAAACTTTGAAAGCAGTTTGAAAGGAATCTACCCTTGCGGTGAAGGAGCAGGGTATGCAGGCGGAATTATGTCGGCGGCAATGGATGGCATGAAAATAGCAGAAGAGATAGCGAGAAGGTACAAGGTACCTGAAGCATAGGAAAAGAACAGAAACGAGAGGAAATAATAACGTGAATGTAAATATGGCAGATTTAACACCCATGATGCAAAAATATATGGAGACGAAGCAGGAGTATCCGGATTGTATCTTGTTTTATCGATTGGGTGATTTTTATGAGATGTTTTTCGAAGATGCAGAAATCGCATCGAAAGAATTGGAGATTACATTAACAGGCAAAAGTTGTGGATTAGAAGAACGTGCGCCTATGTGCGGCGTTCCATATCATGCGGTAGAAGCCTATCTAAATAAATTAGTGTCCAAAGGACATAAGGTGGCTATCTGTGAACAGGTGGAAGACCCTAAAATGGCAAAGGGATTAGTAAAACGTGAGGTAGTGCGTATTGTAACTCCGGGAACGAATTTAGATACACAGGCATTGGATGAGACGAAGAACAATTATATTATGTGTATTGTTTATATGCAGGATCGGTATGGAATCTCTATTGCTGATGTGACAACAGGTGATTATTATTTAACCGAAGTAGATACAGAACGAAAACTTTTGGATGAGATACATAAATTTGCACCATCGGAAATTATCTGTAACGAAGCATTCTATATGACAGGGATGGACTTTGAAGATTTAAAACATCGTTTAGGAATTGCTATTTATTCATTAGATTCCTGGTATTTTAGCGATGAGACAGCCAAGGGAACACTTTTGGAACATTTCAAAGTAAAGAATCTTCAAGGACTTGGTATCGAAGATTATGAGTCCGGTACAATCGCTGCGGGAGCTTTGTTGAAATATCTCTACGAGACACAGAAAAACAATCTTGCCAATATGACTTCCTTACAGTTATATATTACCGGAAAATATATGATTATAGACAGTTCCACAAGAAGAAACTTGGAGTTAGTAGAAACATTGCGTGAAAAGCAAAAACGTGGTTCCTTATTGTGGGTTTTGGATAAAACCAAAACAGCGATGGGAGCCCGCATGCTGCGAAGTTTTGTGGAACAGCCGTTAATCGATAAAGAAAAAATAGAACAACGTTTAGATGCTATTGAAGAACTGAATCAAAATGCTATGACCCGTGAGGAAATTCGGGAATATTTAAATCCCGTCTATGACCTGGAACGATTGATTAGTAGAGTGACCTATCAAACTGCAAATCCAAGAGATTTGATTGCATTTAAAAGTTCTTTGTCTATGCTTCCGTATATCCGAAATCTACTGGGCGAATTCAAGGGAACGTTATTAAATGAAATTCAAGAAGAAATGGATGTTTTGTCTGATATTAACGATTTGATTGAGCGTTCTATCGTGGAAGAACCGCCGATTTCTGTTCGTGATGGCGGTATTTTAAAAGAAGGCTACAATGAAGAGGTAGATAAGTTGCGTCACGCAAAAACAGAGGGAAAGACGTGGCTTATGGAATTAGAAACCAAGGAACGGGAAAAAACAGGAATTAAAAATCTGCGTATCAAGTATAACAAAGTATTTGGCTATTATCTGGAAGTGACCAATTCCTACAAGAATCTGGTACCGGACTACTATACCAGAAAGCAGACCCTTGCCAATGCAGAACGTTATATTACACCGGAATTAAAAGAATTAGAGGATATCATTCTGGGGGCAGAAGATAAACTTATTTCTTTGGAATATGAATTGTACCGTCAGATTCGAGATACCATTGCGGCAGAAGTATTGCGTATTCAAAAGACAGCCAAGGCAGTGGCAAAGATAGATGTATTTGCATCTCTTGCACTGGTAGCAGAACGAAACAATTATTGTCGACCGGCAATTAATGAAAACGGTGTCATAGACATCAAAAACGGACGACATCCGGTAGTGGAAAAAATGATTAGCAATGATATGTTTGTGTCCAATGATACTTATCTGGATAATGGGAAAAAGCGTATTTCTATTATTACCGGACCAAATATGGCAGGAAAGTCTACTTATATGAGACAAACAGCGTTGATTGTGTTAATGGCACAAGTAGGAAGTTTTGTTCCGGCAGAAAGTGCAAAAATCGGCATCGTTGACCGTATCTTTACCCGCGTGGGAGCATCTGACGATTTGGCAAGTGGACAAAGTACCTTTATGGTGGAAATGACCGAGGTGGCAAATATTTTACGAAATGCTACAAGTAACAGTCTTTTGGTATTAGATGAAATCGGAAGAGGAACCAGCACCTTTGATGGATTGAGTATTGCCTGGGCAGTGGTGGAACATATCAGCAATCCAAAACTTTTAGGAGCAAAGACATTATTTGCTACCCATTATCATGAACTGACAGAACTGGAAGGAAAGCTTAATAATGTCACCAACTATTGCATAGCAGTAAAGGAAAAAGGAGATGACATCGTTTTCTTACGAAAAATTGTTCCGGGTGGTGCTGACCGAAGTTACGGTATTCAGGTAGCTAAATTAGCAGGAGTACCGGAAAGTGTTATTGAACGCGCGAAAGTAATCGCAGAGGAACTTAGTGCAAATGATATTACTGAAATTGCAAGTAATATTATGGTAGATACCGGAGCAACATCAAAGAAAAAGAAAGTGATGTTAGTATATAAGTATGGACACTAAATAAGGTTTTTTATATACTACTAAATGAGGAAGGAAGTGTCCATAAAATGTCTAAAAGAAAAACTTATACAGATGAATTCAAAATAATGATTGCAGAG
>JAAYPT010000059.1 GCA_012519695.1 Clostridiales bacterium
CCATGGAAAATATTTTTATAAACAGTCATACACAGCACCCTTATGCTACATTTGTAGGAAATATGACAGGAGGTCTGCTGACCTATAACATGGCATCAAGTGTGGCAGGACATATACCGGGACTGGCACAGAGAATAGGAGGCTGGTCAGAAAGACTGTCTACTTTCCCCATTCTAAGACGAATTGGACAAGACCATCTAAGTAATATCATAGGAGCTACCATTGTAGATACCGGTGCATTTACGGTACCAAAGGCGATAATAGATATATATAATGGAGAAAGTTCAGAGACAGTATTTCGAAATGCAGGGGTAGACATAGGGCGAAATGTATTGTTTAATATATTTGGTGAAGCTGTTAGTGGAGCTGTAGGAAGAGTAGTGCAGAGGTTTAAGAGTGGTAGTAATGCTGTAATAAAAAATATACAATCTAAATCTCCACAGCAATTAATTGAAGATGGATGGGAAGACATTACAAATCCTAAAATGGCAGCAAACACAAACTCAAGAGAATTTTATGACCCAAAGTCAGGTTTAAAAATAAGATATGATAAAGGGGTTGATGGTGAAAATGGATTTGAAGCAGTAGACCATTATCATGTAATGAATCCAAATTATACAAACAAAAAAGTTGATTATTATTTGGATATAGATGGAAAACCTGTCGGAAAAGGGTCAAAGGCATCTCATATCGTAATTAAAGGAGAAGAATAATATGTTAGTAACAGAATTAATAAAGAAAATAAATTTTAATGATAGCTGTGTAAATAAGTTGGTTTATGCAAATGGAACAGTGATATTAAATATTGATTTATGTATGTGGAAGCAAAATGAATATCAAGATGGTGCCCCAGAATTAAAGGAAGTTATTTTAAAATTTTTGAATTCAACAAATTATAATTGGGATTCAGAAAAAAGAGAAGATGAGATTGATTATGATTCAATTGTTGATATTACATGTGAAGAAAGTATTGTAAAAATTGTATTAGAAGATGAAGGCGTTTCTATATTGACATTTGAGTGTAGTGAGGTTCAAATTGATTAAATTATATCATACATGAACAATAATGCGTTGGTGTTAATTGTAGTTATACAATAATTTATGGAGAACATAAATTATTTAAAATAACTGTATCACCTATCTGTCCATGAAATGAATGATATGTAGCTGGTGGGAAAAATCGGAATGTAGTAATGTTTATAAAAGAAAAATAGTTTAAAATAAGTATTTGAGCTAGATGAGTTGTTTAGTTTTGATAAATGCAGATGTATTTTATAGTAAGAAAATAGGGGAGTGTGTAAATATTTAAAAAGAAATATTTTTAAATACAAGGAAAATTACACACAATGAAACGAGACTTAAAATTAAATATGGGCCATTTGGATGCAATTTCCCGAAAGGTTCAAAGTTACATAGACGCGATGGAAACTGTGGGACTGGCGGCAAGAAAATTTCAACAGACCATCAAAGCTCAGGATAGTGATGCCTATAATAAGCTGAGTGAACAGTGGGAGACAAATGTATGGGAAAATGAAAAGATACTGAAGTACCGGCTGGGTGTCATCAAAGAGATGATTGACAGTTATATTTCTGATATGACAGACTATATTACGCCGGAAAATGGAACCACGATGATGCGTGTGGACAGAAACGACATCTGATGGAATTATAAGCAGATAGAGGGAGAGGCTACCAGTTTTGACCGGATTGTGCAGGATACAGGAAGCACATTGGCAACCTACAAGCGGCTGGTTTATTCCCAATCCATTTAGCAGCGACGAAGAAAATGAAGCGAAAAAATCTGCACAGCAGCAGAAAGAAGATGCAGAAAGTGCACGCAGACAGAGAAACTATGAAAAGCTGCAGGGATTCCGTGATCAGCTTGATACATCCATAAGAAAAGAATTATCGGATAGTGTGGATGAAATCAAGAAAATTTATGAGAACAAAGTGATTCCGTTTGAAAACACAGATGATTCATATAAAAGCAAGATGTCGGCCTACTACAGTGAATGGAACTCAATGGGAGACAAGTTCAGTGACGTAGGAAATGCAATCAAGAATTTCCTGACAGGCGTAGAGGACAGTATTGAAGGAACCGTTAAGGGGCTTTTGACACTTGTAGCAGATTTGGGAATTTTGTATGTGTATAGTGAGTGTACACAGACGGTGTCGGGATATGTTCCGGAGGTGCTGGATCAGGAAGTAGAAAAGATAAAACAAAAGTACGAACCACTGCTCAAAGATCCGGTAAATACCATTGGAGGAATCGGGCAGTCAATATGTGACACAGCAGATGAAAAGGGAGTTGCGTATTCGTCCGGATACATAGTAACGGAAGTTGTGACAGCACTACTTGCAGACAAGGGGCTGGATAAACTTAAGAATGTAGCCAAGACCGGAAAGACCGCCGATAATGTGGCAGACATAGCCGAGGAAGCCGCCAAGGGAGCCGGGAATGCAGCGGAAGATGCCGGGAAAGCCGGAAAAGGGCTCGAGGAAGCCGCCAAGGGGGCCGAGAGTACAGCGGAAGATGCTGGGAAGGTTGTTGAGAGTGGTAAAAATTCTGACTATATGTTTGGAGAAAATGGCACTCAGTTTGAAAGTAAAACAACTTGGAAAAATGGTAAGACTGAAAGAATTGATATTGAAAATCCTGCTCCAGGAGAAAGACCAGGTCAAATTCATTATCATGAACCTAATAATACGAAATGGTATTTGGATGTTAATGAAATGAAATTTTATAATCAAAAACGGGAGAAATAGCACCTAAAAGTATACAAAAGATATTAAAAAATAAAGATGTTATTAATGCAATAAACAAAGGATTAAAATTTCTTGGTGAATAAAATAATAAGATGGGATGGTAAATTATCTTGATTAAAACAAACAAAAAAATGAGATATTTATTGAATAAGGCAAATGGAACAAAAGAATATATTAAAATGAGTACAGATAATATGTCTAAAATACTAACTCCAAACTTTATTGAGGTATATAATTGTATTATTATAGATATAAATAATGAAATAAAAGCAGAAAACATTGATTTTGAAAGAATTCTGTTAATGTTTCAAGATAGGACCGGTTATGAAGCTAGTTGCAATGAGGTAAGATTAAATGACTATATTGATTGCTCTGATGAAATGGGGGTTTTAAAAACTGCTGAAATTATAATGAAAGTATGGGAAAAAAAGCTAGTATCGGAATATCCTCAATATAGGTTTTGTATAATTCTTAGCTTTAGTGAAGGGTATGCTACCTTAAGGTTTCATATGATTAGAGAAAATGAAAAATCATGGCTAAAAAGCGATTTAGAAACATATAAAGATGAAGCATTAATGGTTCAAGAATGTTAAAGTATTTGAATATGATGTTTTTGACAATGGAGTACCATTGTTTTTAAATGGAATCAATGATCTTGACAACTTGGAAGACAGTGATTTAGAAGTTTATTGGGGCATAGTTGGACAGTTAATTCCACATAGATGAAAGGTAAAAGAAATGGAGGAGCTAATTAAGTTAATTCAAAATGAAATAGATAAGAAAAAAGTGCAAAGTTTATGCAAGAAAATTTTAAAAAAGTGTAGCTTCAATTCTGAACGTGATTTGGGAAATATTACAGATTTAGCCACGTGGTTATATATTTACGGGGAAGAAGATAAGGCAGTAAAAGTATGTGAATTATTGGAAAATATGGAATTTACCGGAAATTATAATTTATGGGATGCGGTTGATATGACTCAATGTTTAAAGGCAAGAATAGGCCGGCTTCGAGGACTTTGGGAAGAACACGATAGGATTATTAATCGTGTAAATGAGCATCGGAATCCAGAATTATATGGTAATAATCTTTCGTGGTATAGACAAACGTTGAAAGAAAATATAAAAGAAGACGAAACATTTTCCCCGAGAAGCCATGCATATGGATGGCGACTGGTAGAGATACAATATGCAATACAATATCTGGAAGCAGGTGGTTTCCCTATTCCTGATGAGGAATTTGAAAAGGATATACAAGCAGATATTGATATATTAAAACAGATGAAATGAGTGATTGGGGAACAATTATAGAGATTGAACCAGCAGTTAGTCTTTTTCATTACCTATAGGAATAGAACCGGTTTTAGAATACAGTGGTTCAAAAAAATACTTTGTAAATTTTGAATATATAGAGGTAGAGAAGTTGACCGCACATATGACAGTAAGGCAAATACATTATGGTTTGATATTCGAAAGGAAATCACAGTGTAGGTATTTCATTACTAATCGTATTCAGGAAAAGGAAAAAGGCCCAAAAAAAATAATGGCTACAATTACGTTATATAAGGATAAGTTAAACGGTGTAGGCAGTTTAATAAGCACCATGGTATCCTCGGTAAATAATCTTGATATGCAGTTAGGGGTGTTAAAGTCCACATTATAGGGGGTAAACAGCAGTACCTATAATCTTGACAGTGCTGTTGAAAATATACGATCTTCATCACAGACTGAGCAGGAGAAGGCAGATGATCTTAATAAACTCAGTAAAGAAGTGGACAACTTTATTACAGAACGGTAAACAGGGATAATGCAGCGAAAGAGGAAATTAATAAAGCAAAAGAGGATTTTTATACAAAATATTTCTATTTAAAACCGGAGTGTGAGAAGGATTTTATTGAAAAGGTTGTAGATACGGTTGAGAGTGCAGCGGACTGGTGTTGTAAACATTGGAAGCTGATTGTTACGATCGTAATCGTTGTAGTGGCAGTTGCACTCCTCTGGACCGGAGTAGGAGGTGTACTGCTTGCCGGAGCCTGCTGGGGAGCACTATCGGGTGCCGTGATAGGCGGAGTCTCAGGAGGACTTACAAGCGTGGCAAATGGAGGAGGCTTTCTGGAAGGTTTTGAAGATGGAGCTTTTTCAGGAGCTATATGCGGAGCTGCATTTGCGGGATTAGGACAACTGGGAGCTGTTTGCGGTAGAACCATAAAATGCGCATCATCATTCGGTAAGGCAATTCGAGGAACAGCTGCTGTAACAAAGGGAATAAGCATAGCCATGGGAGGCTTTGATACCCTTGCATTAGCGGACCTTGCATTTGGGCCTGGAACAATATATGATTTAAACAGTAAGCTGCATTCCAATACGGCATATAATATATTCCAGATCGGAGTGACAGCACTGGCGGTATTCACCGGTGGAATGACAGGTACCATGAAGTGTTTTATCGCTGGAACATTAATAGCGGCAGAATTAGGCTTTGCAAGAATTGAAAGCATAAAACCGGGAGATGTTGTCTTATCGACAAATGTGGATACCATGGAGACCGGCTATAAAAAAGTCCTCGAGAAGTATGTGCGAAAGACCAGAGAACTTGTTCATATAATAGTTGGTGGAAAAGAAATCGTATCGACACCGGATCATCCATACTATGTTGCAGGAAGAGGATTTGTTAATGCCTGTTAGCTTTGTATCGGAAGTCCACTGCTGGATGCAGATGGCAAGATACTTGAGATTGAGCAGATCTATAAGGAACAGCTTGAGAAAAATGAAGAGGTAACGGTATACAACTTCCAGGTAAAAGACTGGCATACATATCATGTTGGTGAGATGGAAGTGCTGGTGCATAATGCGGAGTATGAGAGTGGTAGAGAGACTGTCAAGATAGATGAATTCTTTATAGATGATTGGACTGGTTATCCAGATGCACCTAAACCAGACGGACCATTTAGAATACTGGAAGGTACGGAGTATACAGATGCTCGTAATCTTGCAAATAAGACAAATGCGAATATACATCGTAATAGACCGGATTTGAAAGGAACACAAATACATGAGATGCATCCTGTTAAGCTTGGCGGAAGTCCAACAGATATAGATAATAAGATAGCATTATCTCCAAAAGAGCATGCAAAATATACAGCATTTTGGAATAAAGTTCTCAGAGAACAGAAAGGAAAGTTAAAATGAAAAAAGAAACACTGGAGAAGCTAAAAGAATTTAATATTTCAGATTGTCAAGAATGTTTGTTAACTGAAAAGTATGTGAATTTTGAAGAGTATTTGAAGCAGACAGTATGTGGAGAAGGAATGATTGGAGAAAACAATTATCTGTTGCTCTGGGAAAAAAATGAAATTGAAGAATTAAATGAGGATTATGAAACACAAGAATTTTTGACTGACATAATACTTATTGGTTCTGATGGTGGAGATATGGCATATGGCATAGACATAAGCGGGAAATATATTGAAGTTCCTTTTATTGGAATGGACGATGAAGAAGTAAAAATCGTTGCAGAAGATTTTGATAGCTTTATAGACTATGTATGGAACAGAGAATAAGATTTAATTATGTCTCCACATAAGGACATCAACCATAGTCTTTAAATTAATCGAAATAGCTCTCACCAAAGAGAATGATATCCATGGATTAATTTAGAAATCTTAGAAGTGGGTATGTATAAGGGTATTTCAAGTCAAATGAGGTCTGAAACAAATGTAATAATTTTGTAACATTTTTCTTGACGATCCCAAAGCCTCCATGTTACAATGGCACCCACCAGGGGGGGTAAGGGGGATGAAAAATCCCCGTAATACCCTAAACAAAAACATAGAATCGGGAATGTTTTATTGGCGACAACCGCCATGGAACATTCTCGATTTTTCTGCTACATGGCAATCCTGACAAAATTATCCAAAGGTATAACAAATTTTTGAACAGCAGAAAAAGTTATGCCAAGCTAGATTTCACCCAACGGCTCTGCCGGTGGGTGTTTCCCGGCTTATGCCGTCTGTGGCGGCATAAGCCCTTTAACCTGCACTATTTTCGACCCTACTTATTTTGGCAGTATCTTAAGAAATCATGTCTTTCACATTTCCCCAACAAGGCTCAAATCTTCCATTATGGGTAAACTACCTCGACTTCGCTCTTAAAATCGCACACAGGGGCAACACAGGCTCTCGCAGGGGCAAGAGAAAGTTGGGTTGTGTGTCAGAAAAGTAAATTTGTGCATTATTACTTGTTTTTGTCTGTTTTGGTCTTTTGGCATAAAGCCAATTCTGCTTGTTTTTAGAGGTTTATATAAAAAATCTGCTCCAAAATCAAAAAATCAACTTGCAACCTCTTTTGTTCAGAGTTAACATCACACACCACGAAGGAGATTTCTTCTGCTTCGTGTCCTGTGTTCTGCAGGATGTATCCATCTCCATGAAAGTCAGCGGTGTTCCTTTGCGGAATACTTTGTGCCTGACCAGAA
>JAAYPT010000060.1 GCA_012519695.1 Clostridiales bacterium
CGTTCTAAAAGCACCGCAATTACCTTTTTGGTTATCTGACTTAAGATGGTACTTCGCACACCTCTGATATTGCGGTCAGTCTGCCCCAACAGATTTCCAATAAAAAGAGTGCTGTAATCTCGGATATACAGATAATAGATAAGCTCTTTGTAACTGTCCTTCAAGTCATAAATAATCTTGGAATAATCCTCATCCGTAAGAAATTCATGCATTTCAAAGGGACAGTCAAATATTACATCCAGAAAATCACCTTTCATCATCTGCCGCCAGTAGGTGTGATGGATGGGGTAGGGAATTACCAGCGGGTCTTTTGGAGCATCCTCTGTTAACCGGTTCATTTCCCTACCTATTTCGTGATAGCGTTCTTTTCGTTCCCGGTTATCATCTAAGTGATCCCACTGCTTTATGACTTCCTTAAAATCTTCTTCGGTTCTCGCACCATCTTCCAGTCTTAAAAGAGCCTGTGCACGAAGCTCCCGTTTTAACAGTGTGCGTGAGGCTGCTTCTGTAGCTTCTTCCTCCGGTACATCAGCATCCGGTTCAGGGTAAGCAGCCATTTCTAATTCTATTTCTGCAAGCGCAGCCTGCTCAATGATTCGTGCCTGTTCCAGTTCATCCATATACATAAGTTCATCAGAGGCTATACTATCTTCGTTTTCTAATAAATCTTCGTAATCTGTTCTCAATTTATATCAATCCTTGTCATTTTTTCAAAAACACTTCCGCAAAACCACTTCTGTTTCTCCTATTAGTGAAGGGGTAATCTTTTTGCAACTAAAAGGATTACTTTGTGCGTTAGCTGATTCTTATAGAAGAAGTATAACATAAAACAAACATATGTTCTATAACTTTTTATAAGAGTTTTGGAGTACGCGTGCAGACTTGGAACGAAACAGTAGGAATTATGAAGGGAGGTTTTGCTATGGAATGGTGTCAGTTAGATGCAAAGAAATGTCTGGAATTTAGCAGGAAGATGGCAGTGCTTAGAAAACTGGTTCGTCTTGGATTGATTTCAGAGAATGAATATATTCTGGCAAAGAATAAGATTATGAGTTCGTATCATATTCTGGAGTCGGAATATTTCAAATCCGGTACAGGAAATAAGGTTGCTTAGCAGCCATAATCAGTATTGGGGAAGATAAGGAGCCTGTGTATGCATGAAAATGTGTATGCAGGCTCTTTTGTTATGGGATGAACAATATTTATTTTGTATGTTCGTTCATATTTTCATTTTTTAGTATGCTTGGTATGAAGGATAAACCAAGCACGGATTTAAGAAGGAGGATTTTTATGGCAGAAGTAGAAGTTATCAAGGCGGTGGAGGGACCTATACTCCGCAAGAGAGATTATGAGGGTAAACCACTCGTTATTACAAGACAGAGAGTTGCGGCATATGTCCGTGTAAGTACGGATGATGACGAGCAGCTTGAGAGTTTTCAGTCACAGAAGCAGTATTATCAGGACAAAATATCTGAAAACAGAGACTGGGTTATGGTGGGGATTTATGCAGATGAAGCCATCACCGGAACAAAGGTGGATAAGCGAGAGCAGTTTCAGAGGATGATACAGGATTGTATGGATGGAAAGATTGATGTGATTATGACAAAATCAGTATCCCGATTTTCCAGAAATACAGTTGATATTCTCCAGTATGTCCGTCTTCTGAAGGAAAGAGGCATAGCGGTTATTTTTGAAAAGGAAAATATTAATACCATGACGGAGCAGGGTGAAATGATGCTTACCCTTATGGGGACACTGGCACAGAATGAGGTGGAGTCCACATCCAAGAATGTGAAGATGGGCATCAAGATGAAAATGAAGCGTGGGGAGCTGATGGGCTTTAACGGATGTCTCGGTTATGATTATCACCCGGAAGACAAAACCATTACGGTGAATGAGGCAGAAGCAGAAACCGTGCGATTGATTTTTGAACTGTATCTGCAGGGATACGGAACTTATACCATAGCAAGGCGTCTGGAGGCACTGGGGAAACTCAATAAAAAAGGTGTGGCAAAATGGACGGACAGTGGTGTGCGAGGCATTATCAAGAATGAGAAGTATAAAGGCGATTTGCTTTTACAGAAAACCATTACCACTGATCCGATTTCCAAGAGACGAATCGAGAATTTTGGTGAAGAGGAGCAGTATTATGTCCGAGACCATCATGAGCCCATTGTAAGCAGAGAGGTTTGGGAGCAGGCAAAAGAAATTCGCTTATCCCGCAACCATCAGTCAGATAAAAAGGCAGATGGAAAGAGAGAAAAGTATACGAAAAAGTATGCATTTTCCAGTATGTGTGAGTGCGGTTTCTGTGGTACGAAGCTGACCAGACGTACCCTTCACAGTAGCTCCAAGTATGAAACACCGGTCTGGTATTGCAGAAATGCAGCCAATAAAGGCAAGCATAACTGCCCTAATAGTAAATCTGTTCATGAATCTATCCTGGAAAATGCTTTCCTTGAGGCATATAAGCTGTTGGCAGGAAGCTTTGATGATGTGATTGATTCTGTGATTGGAACGATTGAAAGCATAGGCTCAAATAATGATGATATTGCCAGACTCAAAAAAGAGCAGAAAGCTCTTGATAATCTGGAGCAGCGAAGAAAGAAGCTTACGGATATATATCTTGACGATGGTCTTACCAAGGAGGCATATGATGAGAAGTATGAGGAGCTTACCATGAAAATCCAGAAGTCGAAGGAGTCCATAGAGCTTCTACAGAAGAATGTTTCTAATCAGAAGGATGTGGGCAAGAGAATGGCTTCCCTTAAGAAAGCACTTGCTGATGGGGATATTCTGGATGAGTTTGACAGAGTGGTATTTGAAAGTATTGTGGATAAGGTCATCGTGGGAGAGACAAACGAAGATGGAACAGTAGATCCTTACAAGCTGACTTTTGTTATGAAAGGAAATGGGAACAGTGTTGTTCCTAATGCGAAGGAGTGGTTTAAGGCTGAAAAAAGTGGAATACAGCCAGCGTAGATTGTGGTATACTATGTAAGGTAACAAGGCACTTGTTTCTATATGGTAGGGACAGGTGCCCTGATATAAAAACATTCATAAGGAGGGCTTGATTATGGCTAATCAGACACAAATTTTGAATGTTAGTGATGAGATGAAATTTGACGATAATGTGCAGACGGACAATGTGAAGGAGCAGGAAGAAAATATGTATTCTTCTTCATCAGACACTACTGAAGAATTGTGTTCTTTTCGGGCAACCGACACATGTGGAGACGGTTTGTCTTTTGTCAAGGAAAGCCCGGTAAATCAAAGGGTTGCGCCGATTTGGGGCAAAAAGGGTTGTGTGTTTCAGTTTCCGCAGAAGACACATGCGGAAACGGATTTACCCCAGGGGTAAGAGTTTCGGAATTGTTGATATACATTTTGGCAAAAGGGATACCTTTTCGCAAAAGGCAAAGTGTAGGGAGGATACATATGAATTTAAGTATTTTATTAACTGACTTTATTGATACGAAAGGAATGCTCAAAACATATAGGTTTATACCCATTAATCAATATAATAGAATAGTGGTTGATAGATTATCTGATATTTGTACAGATGTAAAGGGAAATACAGATAAGGATGTGGGATTGCTAAGAGTATATAACTCTGACAAATGTCAGTTGCTTTCTACTACTTGTAAAATCAAAGATTTTACAGACAGTTATGGTAAGATTTTTTTCTGTTTTGAGCATATGTTTATACCTGTTGAGAGTTCTAGATATGGAAGCTGTGGTATTTATAATTTTATTTTACCTGTAGACTATAGATTGACAGAATTACATATTGTAGATCCTTTTGATGATAATAAAAATTTAAAAAAGAAAAAGCACTTTAAATATGATGTTTTTTATGATTGCGAAAGCCATATTCAAGTTGTACAAATGCAGTTACGTTCGGCAAGAGGAAATTTTTCTTTTATTCTTACAGGAGAAGCATGTATTGATGATGGTAAGAACAAATTTATAGACTGTAAAGAGCAAAACATATACTTAGATGAGGATATTCGAGAATTCTTTTTTGATGATGGTATAAAGAAGTCATTTTGGGAAAATTTGAAAGAATCAATATTATTAGAGCCTAATTTTAATGGGATCGGGATAGATTTAAAGAAATTATTTCAAAAATAGTATAAGATTGGAGGGTAAAGATTGAGAACAGCGAATGAATATGAGATTGCAATTTTTAAGAAAGAATATTGTAAAAATGGAGAGGCTAGAATCAGTATAGGAAAAGATTTTGAAGTTGATGTAGAGTCTTTTGAAGAATTATTGCCTGGGAAAATTGTCAGCAGTTATGCAACGGGTAATCGTGATATTGAAAATTCTTTCATAATGTTTAGAGTTTGTGACGTAATCAAGGATATCCAATTTTTCCCGGTTTTTTCAGAGACAGTTGGAAGGAAAATGCTTAAGAGTTGGAATAAACCAGTACCAAAGAAGCGAAGTATTTTCATAGAAGATAACAATGGTGTAGGAAGAGGTAATGGTGGAACTGGAAATGGGAATAAAAACAATGTAGAAAATTCTAAATTAAGAAGTTTGATTTTGTTTGCACGTTCATTAATGATTTTACATATTAATGATCCGCAACCAATGAATGGAATGCTAAAAGAAATATATGAAAAATTAGAATTACATCCATATTGGAATGTGAGAAATTATGAGGTCAAAGCTGTAAATACTGCGATAGGAAGTTTTTTACGGAAAGATATTAATGTTCAAAATGAAAATTTTCAAAACTTGCAGGACTATATACTTTATTTGCAAACAAATGTAACTGGAAGGCGTTTAAGAAATACTAATTTCGATACGTTACGAAATATTATGAGAACAGAATACCCGGCAGAACAAGTATATTTTTGAGTTAAAAAATATGTGAAGAAATATCAAAGAAGTAAAACACTACCCCAATCCTGAATATACATTACATACTTTTGCAATGTAGTATAAAATCCCTGTTACTGTAAATATTAAAACCGTCTGTCTGCTTTCAAGGAAACCTTGATTTTCTGCGGTTTGTGGGATGTTAAGGGGCGAAAATGGATGTGTGTTTTGTAGCCTTATGAATGAAACATTTGAATATCGTAGCAGAGGGGGGGAGACTCTGCTGAATAATAGGCTTTTGCTAAAAGGTATCACTTTTGTGAAAATGTATGATACCCTCCGGCAGAAGCCTTTTTATATAAAGATAACTTGACTTCTAAATCTTACTGATGTAATATTTGCATGGGTGTAACAGGTGCTCAAAAGGAAAATTTTTTTGCGTTGAAATCTTACATATGTAATAAAAGGAGGGTTGAGAAGATGGTTGTATTTAGAATGTTGATGTAAAAATTGTTCGTGGATTAGGAAGTAAAAGTTAAAAGAAGTTACAGAAGAAAGGAAGATTTTGGGATGAAACTAAAACGATGTATGATAATGGGTATAACTGCTTGCTTGATTATAGGAAGTATGTCAGGATGCAGTTCAAAAGAGAATGGAAACAGCCAATCAAATCAAAAGGAACAGACAATACAGATTAATCAAACCGAAGAAGAAATAAGTGAAAACGAGGATGTGAAGAATGAAGAGGAACTGCAGCCGACAACAGTCACTGTAGATTATGCGGAAGCGTTTCAATCAATCCAAGGGTGTGCAGTTATTTTGAATTCAGAAAATAATACATATACTTTTTATAATGAAGACAAATGCAGAACGAGGGTATCTCCTAATTCTACGTTCAAAGTAATCTCAGCTTTAATAGGAATTCATAATCAAGTGGTAACGTCAGAGGATAGTAAAATGGGGTATGATGGAATGAATTACCCAGTTGATGCATGGAATGCCGATTTAAGACTGGAAGATGCATTTCGAAGTTCTTGCATTTGGTACTTTAGAAAAGTAATAGAAGAGGTGGGACAAGAGACAATCCAAGAGGAATTAAACAAATTGGATTATGGAAATTGTGACATATCTGAATGGAGTGGAAGTGGTGTGAACTCTTTTCCAGAACTTAATGGTTTTTGGATTGAATCATCTTTGTTGATTTCTCAGATAGAGCAGGTGGAAGTTTTGCATAAGATTATGGAAGGGGAAACTATATATACAGAATCAGAGATAGAAATTCTAAAAAGCATTATGTTACTTGAGGCTAGTGATTCAAAAAAAATATATGGAAAAACAGGAACGGGAACAGACGGTACAGCATGGTTCATCGGTTTTGTCGAAAAAGAAAATACTAATATATATTTTGCTATATATTTAGATGATAATTTTTCGAATGAAATTAGTGGGACAAAGGCACAGGAAATAGCATTTAATATCCTAGAGGAGTAATCAAGAGAAGTTAAGATTTTACTATGTGTTGCTGGTATATTTATTGCAATGATAGCTGCACTTTGGCTTTGCTTCGTTTATGAGACGGATTATAAAAAGACAATATGCGATACAGCAATCTCGCCAGATAAAAAATATGAACTGATACTGGAAGCCGTTGGAGAAGCTGAGTGGCCATTTGGATCAGCTAGTGGTCGATTGATTCTTAAAGAAGGAAAAAACAAAATATCATAAGTGGGTTTTGAGTTACGGAATGATGGTAAAAGCATAAGCAGCAATTGTTGGAAAGTGACTTGGTATGAGGATTATGTAGAAGGCATTCTTTCTGGAGAGGAACAAGCTGATGAACAGATTCTCTTATATTTCAATGGAGAGAATGAGAGACAGCAGTTAACAGATGAAGAATAGTAAAGAAGGTAAAGGGTCAAAGTGTTTCATCTGGAGACCCTTTACCTTTTTTCAATACCAGATATTCATGTCTGATAATATAGATAAAGCAATATCAGATGCTTTGCTTCCGGTAGCATTTTCAGTGGCTCCGATATTTAAGGCAAAGAAATACGTATTATCTGAAGTTTCGATATATCCAATGAACCATCCGCTTATGTTCTCTCCATTAATATTTCCTGTTCCGGTTTTGCCGTATAGGTTACCATTAGCAGTGGAAGAAAGTAATAAGGCATTCTTTACAGTCTGAATATTATCTGCATCAAAATTAAATTCATTGATGTACAGTCGTTGGAGCATTTCGACCTGCTCAATAGGAGAAATTTTGAGGGAAGATTCTGCCCAAAAGGAAGAAACGCCACCTGACAGGTCATGATTGCCATAATTAATATATGCATAGAAGTCTTCTAAAGTTTCTAATCCGGCAGTTTGGTCTAATGATTGAAAGTACCAATTGACAGAGTTTTGAAATGCTGTAGTAAGGTTTTGATTGGCATTCCACTCTGCAATAGGGTATTCTTGCCCATTCCATGTCATTTCGTTTGAAGCCGAAGTTATATATCTGTTTTCCAAACCTAACAGGGCACTGTATATTTTATATGTCGAATCCGGCGAAATTCGTTTTTGTGCCATTGCTTTGTTATAAATTTGCCAACTGTCGGTAGTTGCATCAAACAGGACAAAACAACCTTGATAATCGTTAAAATATGATGATAAATCAATATAAGAGATATTGCTGTCGTTTTTATTTATTTGATAGGTGTTTTCTATTTCTATTGCAGCATTGACAGAAAGCATGGGCATAAATGTTAACAAAAGGCAGGCAATCAGAAAATAGGAGCAAACGCCCTTTACTCTTTTCATAAATGTCGGCTTCTCATAAGAGGCAATATTGATGATTCTTCGTTTCATCTGTTTCATGTTTCCACCAAGGCCGGCAGCAAATGGAAAAGGAGTAAGAGATACTTTTTCCGCAAAGTTAATGAGAATATTCCCATAATCCTCGTAAGCATCCTCTTCAAGCATTTTCAAAACGGAAGTGTCACAGGCAACCTCTCTGTCATTACGCATTTCTTTCAGTGCGTACCAGACAAGAGGATTGAACCAATATACTATCCCGGCAAGATTCATCAGATAACTGGCAACAGCATCTTTGTGTTTATAGTGCTGCAGTTCGTGCAACAGCATATACCGCATATCGGATTCGTTGTAATCAGAGATCAGATGAATCGGCAGATAAATACACGGTTTCAAAAGTCCCACAATAATCGGGGATTTCAAAAATGCAGTACTGTAAACAGGGATATTTCTGTGAATTTCCATTTTCTCCAAACATCGATGATATAGTCTGCGTACTTCCGGGTTCTGGAGGGGAAGTGCAGATTTCTCCAAATTGCGTAGGCGGAGAGAGGATTTGATTACTAATATGATCATTGCAAAAATGCCTACAATCCATATCCCTAATAGTATGTATCCTGCGATGGATGGTGTCTCACTATTTACCGAAAGAGTAAAGTCGTTCATCCAATTTGTATTTCCAGTTGTAACCGCTTCTGCGGTGCTTGCAATATTGGTGCCAGCACCGGAAGAAGGAGAACTTCTCAGGCTGCCAAGCCAGGAGAAGATTTGTGGTAGACCGATGAAACGGAACGGTATAAATGGAACTGCTAAAAGTCCGAGCAGCAGAAACCACAGATTATACTGCATCCGGCTGGACAGGCTGTTTTTGAATATCCGTTTGACAATCAAAAGAATTCCAATGATACCGCTGATAAACACATTGCATATGAAAAAGCGTATCATAAAATTAGCCACGTTAATTGCCTCCTTTTTTTGACCTCTTGGAAAGAAGGGAGCGGAGTGTGTCTATTTCTGTTTCAGACAGTCTGTCATTTTCTATATAGGCAGACAGCATGGCAGTGATATCCCCGTCATAGTATCGTTCCAGAAAAGAGTTGCTTTCCTGGCCGATGTATTCGCTTTCTTTCACGACTGGGGTATAAACAAACACTCGGCCCTGTTTTTCATAAGTTAGAACGCCTTTTGTTACGAGACGTTTGATTAAAGTCTGTATCGTCTTAGGACTCCAGCTTGTGGTCTGTAATAATTTATCTGTTATTTCATTGGTACTGATTGGCGCATGTTTCCATACGATTTTCATAACTTCAAATTCAGCTTCAGAAATCTGTGGTAAATCGCTCATTTCAAATCCCTCCTTAAATCTTACATCTGTAATAAATATATTATAGACGTTATTTATGTGGTTGTCAATTTCAGAAAAAACATATTGACTTGAAATCTTACTTGCGTAATAATTGAAATATTACAAGCGTAAGATTTGGAGATGGCAACAAAAAGAAAAGAACCAGAATCACAACGGATTAGCTGGTTCCTTTACTCGTTTGAATTACCTCTTTTATGTATGAGTGCTAAGAGGTATTCAATTGCTGGAAGAATCTCGGCTGCCTCTTGCTCATCACATTCCTGTAGCATCAATAACAATTTTTGTTGAAAGATTTGGGGATAGGAATTATTTTTGAAAAGGAAAATATCAATACTCTCGATGCAAAGGGTGAAGTGCTGCTTACCATTCTTTCTTCACTGGCACAGGATGAGAACCAATCCATTTTAGAGAACTGCATATGGGGAATCTGCAGAAGGTTTGAGACAGGGAAGCACAAAATGAGTAAAAAGCGTTTTCTTGGCTACGATACGGATGAAACGGGGAAGCTGGTAATCAATAGGACACAGGAGCCGATTGTGGTTCGGCTGTATCAGGAATTCATGGACGGAAAAACAACCGATTACATCAAGAGGATTTTTGAATGGGAAGGTGTGAAAAACTGGAATGGCGGTACGAAGTGGCAGTCCACAACCTTAATGAGTATGTTGGAAAATGAAAAATACAAGGGTGATGCCTTGCTGCAGAAAAGTTATACGGTGGATTTCCTCACCAAGAAACGGACACAGAACAAAGGGGAAATTCAGATGTTTTATGTGGAGAATGACCATGATGCCATCATTTCAAAGCGGATATGGGAATGTGTACAGCTTGAAATAAAACGCAGGAAAAAGTATCTGGAGGAGCATGGGACAAACTCCCATTCCCACCGGCCGGAAAGCAATCCATTTGCATCCAAGATAATTTGCGGAGACTGTAATAAGGTGTTTGCACGGAAAGGCTAGCGGAGCAGCACGGGCGTTGACCGTAAGGTATGGCAGTGCAGTGAACGGTACAAGGTAAAAGGAGTCATGGGATGTGCCAACCGCCACGTGGAGGAAGAAACGCTGATAAAGGCATATCTGATGGCGTGGAATGCGTTGGTGGAGAATCGAGAGGATTTCATGGGGCAGTGGACGGAACAGCTGCAGAGCGAGAACCTCTTGGAAGGTTATCGGGCAGAGAAGTTCATAGAATATACTGATGAGGCAGAGCCTTTGACGGAGATGGACACGGACTTCATGCTGAAAACACTGGACCACATCAAGGTTTTTGAGGATGGAACATTGTTGGTAGTGTTCCTGGATGGAACGGAGATTGAATGTAAAAATGAAGAGGAGTAAGAAAAGATGCCGATTGGGAGTTGCGATTCCTGATCGGCTTTAAAAGCGTATCAAAAATAAATTAAAATAAAAATGATACAATAAGATTGACAAAACGTTGATAAAACAGTATAATTTTAATGTATCAAAAAAATAAAAAAAGAGGAAATGATATAAATGGTAGTATATGAATTGATTCCTAAATTAATAAGAGCAGCATTAAATAATGATAAGAAGGCTGTAGAATCGATTTCTCTCATGATAGGGAGAAAAATAAAAAAAGAGTATCCTCAAATAGCATCGGAAATTATGCAAATAACCGCCAATAGCAGTGTGGGGGCTGACACATTGAGAACATTGGATTTGACTCCCGCTCCAGTTGATAGAGAAACTCGAAGCCAATTGGTGAAGGTAGAAGAACCGATAATGGTAGAAGAACCGATATTATCGCCAGAGGTTTGGCATCAACTAAAGGATTTTTTGCTAGAACGCGAATTGTTGGAAAGATTTTTGGAAGAGGATATTGTTCCACCTAATAGTATATTATTGAGCGGAAAACCAGGGGTAGGTAAAACGTATATAACAAAATGGCTTTCTTATAAACTTAATTTACCAATAGTGACGGTTGATTTGGCAACATCGATATCAAGTTACTTGGGTAGAAGTGGACAAAATATAAAAAGTATATTTGACTATGCTAAATCCCAAAATGTTATTTTGTTTTTGGATGAGTTAGATGCTATTGCAAAAAGAAGAGATGATATGGGAGATTTAGGAGAACTTAAACGGTTGGTAAATGTCCTTCTAAAAGAATTGGAAGAATGTCCGGTTACTTGTGTGATTGTAGGTGCTACTAATCACCCAGAGATATTGGATAAAGCAATATGGAGGCGATTCGACAGGAACATAGAAATCCCTATGCCTGGAAAGGAAGAACGCAGGAAACTTGTTGAGAGAACATTGGGTAATAAGTTCGGTGAGATGAAAAGTGATACAATAAAGTTCATTGTTGGAAATACAGAAACTGTTTCTGCTTCTGAAATTTGTAAACTATGTGAACATATAAAGCGTCAGATGGTGATGAATCGCGATGACAAGCCAGATATACTTGCTTTGAGAGAGTGCTGCCGCATAATTGAATTAAAAGATCGAAATGAAAAAGTTCAATTATGTAAGCGGATAAAGAATGAATTTCCAGAATTATCGTTGAGAGATATTTCAAATATTACTATGATTTCATCGGCATCAGTTGGAAGATATATAAAGGAGTGATGATATGGAAAAAGGAAAATATCCCATTATTGCAAATGGAGAATTATATGTAGAGCCGATTAGTAAAAAAATGAATTTTCCACCTAAAGAATGGCCGCATGATTATAACGACGCAAAAATAAATATTTGCAATGATTTGAATAATATCAAAAAGAAGATCGAAGATAAAGAAGAAATATTTTTGGATGAAAAAGTTCTGTGTATTCGATTGGAGCCTAAATTGGAAGCAAAATCATATGTTCCAGATTCTTTGATGATATCGGAAGACATGCAGATTATAGGTGGAAGAAAATATGCCTTTGTAGATGAAAATGGCGAAAAAAAAGATGCAAAATTGTATTTTGTCAAGGCAAAAAATGCAGGAATAGATAAATTAGAAAAAACACTGAGAAATGGAAGTAAGGATACTGTCGAAAAATGGAGAAGACAGATACAGTCTATAAAGAATATAGACCTGCTAAGTAGCGAGGAGAAGGTTCAGGGATTGACAGAGGATTGGACGAAAGGAACAATAGAAATTGTTCTTCATCCTTTGGAAAATAGTGTCCAGAAAATGATAGATGCATTTATGGAAATTTCAGGTTTATCTTCAAATGAAATAAAGATAAAAAGCTATGAAAAAGGTTTAACTTTTATCAGTGCAGTTTGCGATCGGGAAATAATAGCAGCTATTGAAAAGTTTAATCCATTGAGGTCTTTGCACCCTATGGGAGATATTGATCTTGAACCAATGCGAATGGTGCAGGAAGTGGAAGGCCCTAGGCCGGCAAAAAAGAAAATGCGTTCTAATATAACAGTAGGAATGTTTGATGGTGGTATAATTGAAGATCATGTCTTGTTAAAAGGTTATGCAAAGGAAAATGATGTAGTAAATACAACGGCCACATCAAATTCGTTACAACATGGGAATTCAGTGTGCGGAGCTATATTGCATGGTCACTTAGGTGGAAAAACACCATCAGATGAATTGAAAAATCCCTCTGTATTCGTAGAGTCATTTAGAGTGTTGCCAGCTGAAACACAGATAACGAGTACACGAGATGCTGAATCGGTACATGGAATGTACGAAACTATTGATCAAATTGAAGCTGTTGTAGCTGAACGTAAAGATATAAAATTATATAACTTATCATTTGGTCCTAAAGAACCGATTTTGGATGATAATATAAGTCGATTTACATATGCATTGGATCGTCTGACATATAATGTAGAGGAAGGAGAAATTAACCCGCTTTTTTGTACTGCTGTCGGTAATGATGGTAATAGAGGGGAGTATTTGAACCGTATTCAAACCCCGTCTGATATGGTAAATGGACTTGCGGTGGGAGCATATACATATAATTTGTTTGGTGAAAAAATCAGAGCAGATTATAGCAGTGTAGGTCCTGGAAGAGAAGGAGCAAAAACAAAACCTGATTTGTTAGAGTTTGGTGGCAGTCAGGAACGGCCGTTCATTGTTGTTGGAAGAGGTAATGATAAGGTTGGTATTAGTGCAGGGACAAGTTTGGCAACTCCTGTGGCAACGGGAAAAATTGGTCAGATGATGGCACATTCACCATCAATTACTCCACATTTGGGACGAACATTATTGATTCATAATGCGACCTCTATGTCTGGGGTGCGGGATAATGAATGTGGATATGGATTTGGTAAAGAGGATGTTGATGATATTTTAAAATGTATTGGAAATAAAGTGACAATACTATATTCGGGAGATTTGCCTGCTGCGAGTACGGTTAAATTACCTATTTTTTCACCTGGAGTTAATCAATCAACAGGAAATGTGAGTGTTATATGGACGATAACAACTATTGTTAATCCGGATATAACAGATACGGATGCATATACCAATAACTGTATAGAAGATACATTTTATCCTAACAGTGCGGTGTTTAACTTTTCGAAAAAAGGGAAAAAGACAATAAAGCTAAATCTTACAAAAACAGAAGATGCACTGCAGATGGAAAAATTATTGGAGCAAGGATATAAAATGTCGGAATTACCTGTAAGTGGTGCTGCAAAAAAAGATAAAAGTGAGAATGCACTTAGAAATAAAGATTTAAAATGGGATACTGTTATAAAGAAAACCAAATCTATGAGAGCAACATCATTGTTAAACCCATTTTTAACATTGCATGCGATTGGAAGAAATGGGTATGAGCATGAAAATATTAAGTATTTTGTAGCAGTTACTATTGAAGCCAAAGGGTATAAAGGGAATTTGTATGATAATATACTACAGACATACTCTAACTTGTTGCCGATAGAAATCCATAATGTGAACAAAGTTATGGTTCCTGTTGAATAAATGAAAAAAATCAATTGGAGTGTTTTCCGATTGATTTTTTTATGTATAATTATGTCATGAACAGTTTTTATATTATTATCCATGAGAGGTGCTAGTATGGGATATGAAATAGAGTTTAAATTAATTGATATAAAAGATATAAATAAAATTCAATGTGTCGAAGAAACAGAAGGTCTCTTTGGAGATGATGTTAAAGTTGTATGTAGACATGATATTACAGATGAATATTGCAAAACTATAATGCAGAGAGCAATGACGAGAATAGCTATAGAATGTGAGTGGCGTTATATTGGATGTACAGAAAGAATAGGTCATCATGAGTTTGAAGTATCAGGACTAGTAAATAAGTATATAGTAATATTCCAACAAGATACATATGAATGGAATGTGCAATTAACGGTAGAAATAGGATATAAGAATTCATGTCATAAAAGCGAACAAAGTTATGATGCTTTTTTGGAAAAATTGAAACTTGCTATTAAAAATAGCATGGTACGAGATTGGTATAAATGTGTGTGGATTAGTGATAGCCAATCTTTATGGTTATCAAGAGAAGTTTATTCAGAAATCTATATGGCAGAAAATGAACTTCGAGCATTTGTAAGTAAAGTGATGATTGATAATTTTGGGGCTGAGTGGCATGATAGACCAGAGTTTTCCAAGTTAAGTGCCAGTATTGAATTAAATGCAGATAATGTGAAAAGAAATGTTCCTAATTTTGCCAATATTGATGTGAATTTGTATACGGTCACTTTAGAAGGGCTGATGGATACTGTACAGTCAGATATATATATACTGACGCCATGTCATCTGATTCAGAAGTTCAAAAGAGAATTAAAAGTAAAATTTTTTCAACAACCCAATTGGATAAAATGAAATCTGCATTGGATTTTCTGAGAAATCAATACACTAAAAAATACAATATTTGGGACAAGTTTTTTATTCCTTTTATTGATAAGCCGGAGGAATTCCAAACCTCATTAACAAGTTTTATAGCGAATAGGAATCATGTTGCACACAATAAATTGTTGGATTATTCCGCAAAAGAGAAAATGTTATATGACACTCATGCGTTTAGAGGTTATATAAAGGAAGCTGTTAGAAAATTCGATAGTGAAAATCGTTCTGAAGAAGTAGAAGAGACTTTGCAAGCTATAGAGGATCAAAAAGAATATGAACGAGAAGCACATTTAGAAATAGTACAGTCTGAAGCAGGAATATCAATAAGGGATAGAAAAAAGATATTGGCTTTATTTAGAGAAGTGATAAGGGATATTTATAGAGATATACATGAAATTCTATACTTTAATGAAGTGTTGGATGTTAACGAAATAAACTCTCTAAAAGATGAAATGGATGAACAGCTTTTGTTTACAATATTTAATGGACGGCAGGAACTTTTAAATGTATATGGACTGGTAGATATTGATGATTCTGAGGGAGCAACAAGTGTACTGAAAATAAGTGTAGTTGGAGGAAATGATGAAGATGTTGCTACTGAAAGTATTGAATACGTTAATGGCGAAGCGGAATACAACTTGGAGCAGACCAGTTATATGCCAGTAGTAAAAGATTCATTAGATGATGGCAATAAGGAAGCTGTCAAAGAGGCTGTTAATGAGTTTGTGCTAAGGATAATGGATGATTGCGAAACAATGGGATATAGCGAAGAAAGACGGACGGAGGAAGACTGGGATGCAGATGCTGCTGACATTTTAGAAAACAGATAGATTATCATGTGGGGTAAAGGCTATCCCTCCTAAGTGGAGTATATACTTTTTTGCAAAAGGTTTCAGTTTCGCTATTTAGTATAAGAAGAAACTTTCACCGCATGTGGAGTGCGTGACAATGCTCCAAAGGAAAAATACCTGAAACTCCTTGAATTTAGGCACTTTGAGCGACATATCCTGTTTTCTCAAAGTGACCGAAAAGACAAGAAAAAGGCAATTTCCAGTGGTGTAAACGTACAAGTGGTTGTGAGGGTGTAGTTCGGAAACACAAAAATCTGTCGTTCATATTTCATCTTAAATGCAATGAGCCAGCACCCTCGAAACTGCGGGGCATAGAAGAAAAGCTGCATGTAAATGGGCGGGACTTAACTGTATGCCTGTGGTAGTTCGTGATTTGGATGATAATCAGGCGGTAATCGCCATGGTTGATAGCAATTTACAGCGTGAACATCTGAAGCCAAGCGAGAAAGCGTTTGCTTATAAGATGAAGCTGGAGGCGATGAAGAGGCAGGGAGCAAGAACGGATTTAACTTCGTCACAAGTTGTGACAGAAACTTCGAATCAAGCAGGATCGAGGCTGGAGAATCCTACTATAAAGGATTATTCATTGCAATCAGATTATGATACGGATGGTAATTGGTGTGTCACGCAAGGAGATATGATTTTTCCCGGCATCAGATCAGACGAATTGTTAGCAAAACAGGTGGGAGAAAATCGTATGACCATACAGCGTTATATCCGACTTACCAATCTGATACCCAAAGTGCTCGATATGGTAGATGATGGAAAAATTGCTTTTACCATAGCGGTAGAACTTTCCTATCTGACAGAGGAGCAGCAGTATGAGCTTTATGAGGTTATGGATATCGAACAATGTACGCCTTCCCTGTCGCAAGCGAACCGTATGAAGCGTATGAGCCAGTCGGGTAAGCATAATGGCGATTATAAAGCATATTTCTGTGAAGAACAGATTTTATTCGGATGCAGTGGAGTATCTGACATGCAAATTTGATGAGTAAACGAATAAACCGATTCTGGATGAAAAAGGAAGAATACAGGAGAGAGATTCTTATCTGATAGATGGAGTAAACTGCGATGCAGATATCTTTGGTGCAGAATGCATTGAAACAAACCAGCTGTATGGCAAGAATAACGCTGTAAAAGATGTGAAGGCTCATCACTATATTATCAGCTTTGAGCCAACAGATATTATTACCATGGAATAGGCAATGGAGTTTGGAAAGCAGTGGTTATCTGTATTTGCTCCTGGACATCAGGCAGTGCTTGCGGTGCATCCGGATGGACACAATGGCAGCCAAAATATACATGTTCATATTGTGATAAATTCCGTCAGGAAGTATGAGGGAAGGAAAGAAAAGTGGCATGACAAGCCCTGCGAATGGAAGCAGGGCTGCAAGCACAAAAGTACCGGAAAGATGATGCACTATGCAAAGAAGTGGGTGATGGAAAGTTGTATCCGACATGGGTTTGGACAGGTGGATCTGCTTACCAAGAAGCACAGAGATAATTACTGGGTGGAAAAGCGGCTTATGGATAAAAACGCCAGCGATGGTGTCGGCGTCACATCGAATCGGGAACTGATTCGTAACACTATTGATAAGATATTGCCTGCTGTAGATTCCTTTGAACAGATGGTAGAATGCCTGAAGGGGATATATGGCTGGAATATCCGTGTTGCGGATAGAACTGTAACCTTTAGAATTCTTCAAGATAATGTCTCTAATCAGAAGGATGTCAGCAAGAGAATGAGCAGCCTTAAGAAAGCACTTGCGGATGGTGATATTTTGGATGAGTTCGATAGAGTTGTATTTGAAAGCATTGTGGAGAAGGTTATCGTTGGAGAAATCAATGATGATGGCACGGTAGATCCGTTTAAGCTGACCTTTGTTATGAAAGGGAATGGCAACAGTGTTGTCCCGAATGCAAAGGCATGGTTCAAGGCTGAAAAAAGTACAACAAAGACCGCATAGATTGTGGTATAATTTCCTTAGTTATATATTGTACAGATTATAACAATGAAGTATGGAGGAGGGATAGGCCATGAACATTAATATGCCTTTGATTTCGCCACTTTCAAGAAAGTATTTTAACTATGCGCAGGAAAAAGAAAATAGAAAGCATTACAGAGCAGAAGATATAAGAATTTGTATTGAGTATATATGCGATGAGATTGTATATGAATTTGTATCTGAAACAGATAAAGGAAAGTGGAATGATTATGATTTGCATGATAAATTGACGACATCTAAGCAATTTATGGATAAAACCGTAGTGAATAGGCTTATAAAAGCTAAAACTGTGGGAAATAAAGGCGTTCATAAAGGTGAAGAAGGAAAATATACCGAAGCAAATATAGAAAAAGCAATTGAAGCAGTAAGAGAATTTTCCTTAGAAGTATTTGTTGCTTATTTTAAGCATAACGGATTTGGAATAGTAACAAATTCATGGATGCCTACAGCTTTTAGCACTCTTCCACCAGTATATAGAGTGGTTATTCTGAAGCGGTATTATGCATCAGACAATTCGATTATTGTTATAGATAAACTTTCAAAAGCATATACAAAAGCAGGATTGGGAGATGAGGCAAATGAGTTTTTAAAAGAATGCTACGATAAAAAAGAGTTAGACATGGAACAATATGGAGTTTTATTGAATGATGTTGAATTGCTAAAACGTAATCTTGATAAATTGCCAATAGCAAATGACTTAGAAACAGCCAAGAATAATTTCAACAGTTTGATTGAGGTAATTCCAGAAGAAAACAGGGATAGCTTTATCTGCCTTATATCTACAATACTGAATGGATATAGCGGAACTAATAAATCAAAATAAATATAAAAACATTCATAAGGAGGGCTTGATTATGGCTAATCAGACTTTACCATTGAATGTTAGTGATGAGATGAAATTAGACGATGAAAGACAGAATTGTGTAGGAATGGAGAATGAGGAAGTATTGTGTTCTTTTTCATCAGACGCTGCTGAAGAATTGTATTCTTCTTCGGTAACCGATGCATGTGGAGACGGTTTGTCTTTTGTCAAGGAAAGATAAATAAGGGCCAAAAAGTGGCGTATTTCCGGGCTTTTTGCGAGGTTAGCATCATCAGGGAAGCCTTGTGGAAAGCTCGGTTTTCTTGTATGGAAACATATCTACTTTTTAGTCTAATCGTAGTCTAATCGAAGTAAAAGTGGATAGTCGGAAAATCACAGTAATCTTGTGGATTTGTGCCACTTGGTAGTTCAAAGATGGAATAATGCATAAGGAGGTGCTTTATTGAATGCAATATGATTGGATAAATTTTTACACGGAGTTTGCAACAAAACTCCTGCCTTTCAAAACTGATAGAAAGGCTCTTATTCAGAAAATATATGCGGTGTATGACACTGCTGGAATTAGTGTTCCGAAACTTGAAAGTGGCGATGAGATTATTGATATCGATCCGTTCACCATCTTTGGCACATTCAACAAGGGGATCACAAATGCCAATAGAATCGCCATCCTTAACGGGATCGCGTCAGAGTTTGGAATTTCTGCAACTGTGCCGAGCAATTTTGATGGAATTCCAGTTCTAAATAATCTGAAGGCTACGTTCTATGGATTTAAGGGTGATAGAAAAGCAGATGATATTGATAACCTGTGGAGCTTGTTTGAGATAGCTCTTACATTTGCTGATCATGACACAGAAGATAACCGTCAGAAATTTTCCGCGGCTTATGACAAGGTACATGATCAGCTTTGCATTCGCTGGAATATTACAATGGGCCTTTATTGGATTCGCCCATATACATTTATCAACTTAGATTCCAGAAATCGCTGGTTTATAATGGATGCCAAGAATATGCCTGGCAAGTTTGTTGTCGCAGCCGAGAAAAAGCTTAAGAAAGTGCCGTATGCTGCAGATTATCTTGAAATAAAAGATTTGTGTAAGAAAGCTTTGGATACAGGTGAATATGAATACAAGAGCTTTCCTGATTTATCCTATACGGCATGGGTTATCTCTGAGCAAGTCAATCAGGAAAAGTCTGCTGAAAAAGGTAAAAAGACTTCCAAAGCGGAATTTCTCAAATGGTTTATGCCGTTGCTACAAGCGTTACGTGATCTTGGAGGCTCTGCAACACCGGTAGATGCAAGGAAGAAAATTATAGAAAACGAACACTTGTCGGACGAGGTAGTAAACGAAACCAGAGGAAAAACGAAGGTTAACAAATTTGAAAATGATGTTGCTTTTGCTAGAAACTATCTCGTTGGAGCGGGATATATCGATAAAAGCGTAAGAGGCGTGTGGACACTTACCGAAGCAGGCAAGTCAGTAGAATTAACAGCGGAGATGGCATCGGATATTTTCAAAAAAGGTGTCTTTGATGCAAAGAGTAAGAAAACGAATGATAGCGATGCTCTTGCAGACGGTGATGTCGATACCATTCAGTACTGGATTTATGCTCCGGGACAAAACGCTGATAAATGGGAAGAGTGTTATAAGAACGGCTATATGCTGCTGGGCTGGGGCGAGATTGGAGATCTTGGAGTATTCAGCTCTAAGGATGAAATGAAACAGCAGATGAAGAAAGAATACGGCGATAGCAGTTCCTATAAGAATTCAGCTCATGCTACGTGGCAGTTTGTACATGATATTAAGATTGGCGACGTGGTATTCGTTAAGAAAGGCAACAATGGCATTCTTGGTAAAGGAATTGTTGAGTCTGATTATGAATATGATGCAGATCGCACAGATGAATATTCTAATGTTAGAAAAGTAAATTGGACTAACAAGGGAGAGTGGACTATTAATCATCAGTCTCCTCAGAAGACTTTGACTGATATTACGCCATATAGTGACTTCGTGCAAGAAATTAAGGAGTTGTTTGAGGAAGACGATATTGCCGATGATGAGCAGGAAATTACCTATCCGGAGTACACAGTAGAAAATTACCTGGATGATGTGTACATGTCTGAAGAGGATTATACCAGATTAGTTGGTTTGCTTAGAAATAAGAAAAATATTATCTTGCAGGGTGCACCAGGAGTAGGAAAAACATATGCTGCTAAGCGCTTGGCCTATTCCATGATGGGTGTAAAAGATGTAGAGCGTGTCATGATGGTACAGTTCCATCAGAGTTATTCCTATGAAGATTTTATTATGGGCTTTCGTCCATCTGCTACAGGATTTGAACTGAAGAAGGGTGCATTTTACAATTTCTGCAAGAAGGCCGAGATAGATAGTGATAACGAGTATTTCTTTATCATAGATGAAATCAATCGCGGCAATCTGAGTAAGATCTTCGGTGAGCTGTTTATGCTGATTGAAAATGATAAGCGCGGAAATGCGCTACAGCTTCTGTATTCGGATGAAAAGTTTGCGGTTCCGAAAAATGTCTATATCATCGGCATGATGAATACCGCAGACAGAAGCCTTGCTATGCTGGATTATGCACTTCGTAGAAGGTTTGCTTTCTTTGATATCAAGCCAGGGTTCGAGACTCCGGGTTTCCGTGAGTACCGCATGGCATTAGATAATGAGAAATTCAACAAACTGATCAGTTGCGTTGAGAGTTTGAATAGAGAGATTTCTGCCGATGAATCTCTGGGCGAAGGGTTCTGCATTGGTCACAGTTACTTCTGCAATTTACAGCCTGACACAATTGACGATAGTTGGTTTTATGGTGTTGTGGAATATGAACTGATACCTTTACTGAAAGAATACTGGTTTGATGAACCTATGAAGGTGAAAGATTGGAGCGAAAATCTAAGGAGTACGATTAAGTGATACCGATTCAAAACATCTATTATATGCTGTCCTATGCATTTCAGGTATTGAATGAGCAAGGTTATAAGAATATAGCCACAGAACAATTTCATAATACTGCTGAGCTGATGGCAGCTATCTTAGAAAAAGGTATCGCGATTCAGCTAAAGCGAGGACTTGGTAAAGAATATATTCCGCAGACGGAGGCACTCTCTTCTCTGCGAGGAAAGATTGATATTGCAGAGTCCATCAAGACACAGGCAATGCTACGGAAACAGCTAATCTGTACATACGATGAGTTTTCGGTTAACAGCATCATGAATCGGATCATCAAATCTACAGTTGAACTTCTCCTTCGCTCGAATATATCGAAACAGCGCAAGAAAAATCTTAGAAAGCTAATGGTGTATTTTAGCGAAGTGGATTTTATTGATCTGTACACAATAAATTGGAATGTTCAGTACAATCGAAACAATCAGACCTATCGGATGCTGATCTCGATATGCTATTTGGTAGTAAAAGGCCTGTTGCAGACTCAATTAGATGGAAGCACCAAGCTGATGGATTTTCTGGACGAGCAGCGCATGTGCCGATTGTATGAAAAGTTCATTCTGGAATACTATAGGAGAGAGTTTAAAAATCAGATTACCGCAAATGCATCACAGATTCCGTGGCAATTGGACAACGACGAGAATTCTATGTTGCCGGTGATGCAAAGTGATATTATGCTCCAGCGTGATAATAGAGTTCTTATCATTGATGCAAAGTACTATGAGCATAGTACGCAGGTACAGTTTAACAAGCATACACTTCACTCGGCTAATCTTTATCAGATTTTTACTTATGTGAAGAATAAGGAATATGAACTGAGAGAGAAGGACCATACGGTTTCAGGAATGCTTTTGTATGCGAAGACTGATGAAGAGATATACCCGAATAACATATATCAGATGAGTGGTAACCAGATCACGGTCAGGACGCTGGATTTGAATTTACCATTTACTAAAATAGCAGGGCAGTTAAATACAATAGCAAAATCGCATTTCAATTTATAAAGGAGGCCTCCTATTTGAAAAAGAAAAAAGACGAAGTAACCATCCGTTCCAGCGCAGCGGAATATTTAAACTACGTTGCCTCTGTTGGCGACCAACAGGACAGCATTGAGATGCGTTACGAGGATGAGAATATATGGCTGACACAGAAGATGATGGCCACACTATATGACGTAGATGTTCGTACAATCAATGAGCATATTAAGAAGATTTATTCCGACTCAGAGCTTGAGGAAGATGCAACTATCCGGAATTTCCGGATAGTTCAAACCGAAGGTTCACGGCAGGTGACTCGTAGTACAAAGCACTATAATCTTCAAATGATTATTGCTGTTGGATTCAAGGTGAATAACGAGCGAGCAGTGCAGTTTCGCAAATGGGCCAATAGCATCGTGAAGGATTATACTATCAAAGGCTGGGTCATGGATGATGAACGCCTGAAAAATGGTGGATCTGTGCTTACAGTAGAATACTTCGACCGTTTGCTTGAGCAGATTCGAGAAATTCGTTTGTCCGAGCGTAGATTTTATCAGAAGATAACAGACATCTATGCTACAGCTCTTGATTATGACCGAACTGCGAAAACAACAAAGCAGTTCTTTGCAAAGGTTCAAAACAAGATGCATTATGCGGTGCATGGACATACAGCAGCGGAGTTGATTTACGAGCGTGCAGATGCGGATAAGCCCCACATGGGATTAACTACATGGGCTGCAGCACCGGAAGGAAAGATTGTAAAAAGTGATTTGTATTCACCTATTAAAGAATAATAGCTTAGTTCTTCCAATTTTTTAGTGGCATATTCGTGAGCAGGAATAGCAAGTTGTTTGTCATATTCGAGAGAAGGAGACAAAAAGTTATTCAGTAATATTGACCAGTGGATTCATACTTTGTACGATAAACAGTATGATGTGTATTTTAGATTTTGGTACTATAAGTTTGATTTAATGACGATATTGCAATAAACATGACATGCAGTTGGCGTGTTTGCAATGTTATAATAAGGCAGGAAGTGAAAAATAGCCTGAAGCTAGATAGGCTTATAGGAATCGGATTATTTAAGGAGGATGAATTATGCCAAGACCTAAGAATAAAGAGGAATTAATAACAGCAGCAAATACAAATTATGCGAAGCTACTTGAAATGATTGAAAATAGAACAGATGCAGAAAAAGAGAGAGCGTATGATTTTAGCGCTGATAATAAGAAAAAAGAAGCACACTGGAAGCGTGACAAGAATCTTCGTGATGTTCTGATGCACTTGAATGAATGGCATTTGTTGTTGCTGGAATGGATTAAGAATCGGGAGAATGGAAGCAATAAACCGTTTTTGATGGAAGGTTATAACTGGAAAACTTATGGTGCTATGAATATTGTTTTCTATAATCGCTGCCAGAATATTTCAGAAGAAGAGGCACTTAAAAGATTTAAGGATTCCCACAGAAGGGTAATGGAAGCATTAAATACTTTTTCGCAGGAAGAATTATTCACAAATACCTACTATCCATGGGTAGGTGGAAGTTGTATTGGGAGTTATTTTATCAGTAACACAAGCAGTCATTATGACTGGGCTATCAAGAAAATGAAGTTGCACAAGAAAAACTGTATGAAAGAGTGAGGAAGGATAAAAAAATGGTATAAGACTTATTATAACAAAAGAATATTTGAATCATAAAAATTGCTTATCTTATTGTATGTACAATTGTATGTACAAAGATAAGCATTTTTAATGTAATAGGAAATTGCGTTCTATTACATTAAAAACTTTCCGCTAAGGAAGCGCACATCGCAGAGATGAAATTAGTCATAAATGACACCGCTCGGGCGAGAAAGAGTCCGGGGAGCGGACTCTTTGTGCTTTAAATAATGAAAGTGCACTTATTTTCGACCAAAGTGGATAGAATTCAATTTAATGAATGTTATAATTCGTTAGGTAAGCCTAACTGACTTTTAGGTTTAAAATAAAATATTTCAATAAGGGATTATAAGGAGGAAGTTGTGAAGAAATTAGATGAAAAAACATCAAAGAAGAGTACCATCTCCTGGTTAATTGAATTTGCAGGAGAAAAAAAGCTTCATTACATCTTATCAGTAATATTTGCTGTATTGGGTGTGCTGGCAAGCTTGATTCCATATATAATTATGGGAACAATGATTTCACAATTAATGAAAGGGAATACAGACTGGAGTTATTACCTCAATTTAATGGTGATAATTATAATCGCATGGGTATGCCGTGTGCTTCTTCATGCAGTATCTACGACATTTTCACATGTAGCAACATTTCAGGTCTTAGGCTCTATGCGAAAGAGAGTATGTGAAAAGTTAGTTCGCATGCCGTTAGGGGCAATCAAAGATATGCAGTCAGGATCACTTAAAAATATTTTGGTAGAAAGAATTGACAGTATAGAAACAATTCTTGCCCATATCGTGCCTGAATTTACAGCAAATCTTATGGCACCAATTTGTTTATTCATATATATGCTTAGGATTGATTGGAGAATGGCATTGCTTTCATTAGTTACGATACCGCTTGGAATGATAGCGTTTATGGGAATGATGTCAGGCAATGAAGAAAATCAGAAAAATGCTATAACTAAAACAAAAATTTTAAATGATACTGCGGTTGAATATATAAATGGTATAGAAGTAATTAAAGCCTTCGGAAAATCCAAAAGCTCATATGAGAAGTTTGTAATTGCTGCTAAGGAAGGTGCGGCATGCTACATAAACTGGATGAAAAGATGCAATATTTATATGAGTCTTTCTATGGCTATTTTGCCATCAACGTTAGTAACAGTTTTGCCATTTGGTGCAATGTTTGTAAAAAATGGAAGTTTAATGGCAAGTGATTTTATTATGTTGATTCTTCTTTCTATGGGGCTGATTACACCATTAATTACAATAAGTACATATATGGATGACCTTAATAAAATGAATCTTATAGTAAGTGAAGTGACAAATATTCTTGAAGCAAAAGAGTTAGATAGACCGGAGAAGACCGTAAAACGTCCGGAAAGCTTTGATATAACGCTTCAAGATGTTCGATTTGCTTATAAGGAAAAGGAAGTACTTCATGGTATTAATATGGAGATTCCGGAAGCAAAGGTAACTGCTTTTGTTGGACCAAGTGGAAGCGGTAAATCTACAGTAGCAAAGCTGATTGCTGGTCTTTGGGATATTGCGGAAGGTCAGATTAAAATTGGCGGAGTTGACATTAAGAATATTGCAACTGAAGATTATAACAGAATGATTGCATATGTATCACAGGATAATTATTTGTTTAATGAAACCGTTATGGATAACATTAGAATGGGTAATCTTAATGCAACAGATGAACAGGTGATTGAAGTTGCAAAGGCAAGTGGTTGTCATGAATTTATAGAAGGTTTGGAAAATGGCTATCATACAATAGTGGGTGATAGTGGAGGACATTTGTCTGGTGGAGAACGTCAGCGTATTTCCATTGCACGAGCAATGTTAAAGAATGCACCAATTATTATTCTTGATGAAGCAACGGCTTATACTGATCCGGAAAATGAAGCAATTATTCAGGATTCTGTTGCGAAACTTGTTCAGGGTAAAACGTTGATAGTGATTGCACATCGTCTTTCTACAATTATGGATTCTGATAGAATTTATGTTATTAAAAATGGAAAAGTGGATTCTATGGGAACGCATGAACAGTTGCTTGCTCAGAATGGACTTTATGCATCTATGTGGAATGCACATATAGCGGTAAAGGATGAAAAAGAGGAAGGAGGCAGTGAAAATGTTTAGAGCATTAAAGAAGTTTTTTGAGTTTTCGGGACCTGTAAATAAGAAAAAATTTTATGGTGCAATTATTTTGGGTGTAATAAAAACAATGGTTGAAGTAACCAAAGTGGCTGCTATTGGAATTTTGCTTCACCAGATGCTGAATGATGGAATAACAACAGCAGGAATTTGGGCAAGTTTTCTCATAATAGTAGTAGGTATTATTTTACAGACACTAATCAGTAATAAAACAACAATGCTTCAAACAGAAGGTGGATACGAGACTTGCGCAAATAAACGTATCGAAATAGCAGAACATATGAGATATCTGCCGATGGGATATTTTAATGCCAACAGTTTAGGAAACATTACATCAGTTGCCACCAATACAATGGAGGGATTGGCAGATATAGCAACAAGAGTTGTTATGATGTGTACCCAGGGAATGATAACCACAGGTGTTATTACAGCATTTATAATTGTATATGATTACAGAGTGGGGTTAGCTACAGTGATTGGAGTACTCCTGTTTTATATCGTCAATATGATGCTTCAAAAGAGTTCAAAGAGTATTGCAGCAGAGAAAAATGAAGTGGATACAAATTTGGTTGGGCAGGTTATTGAGTATGTTCAAAACATTACAGAAGTTAAGAATTATAATCTTGCGGGTATTCGGGCAAAGAAACTTAATACAGCCATTGAAAAAAGCGCAAAAACAAATATAAAGTCGGAATTGTCATTTTTGCCTTTTATAACACTTCAAAATGCTATCAGTAAACTTACAGGTGTTGCAATATGTATGCTTTCAGTATGGTTTTATATTAACGGCACAATGCACATTGAAAAAACAATGTTACTTATGCTGTGTTCCTTTATGATTTATTCTGGACTGGAAGTTGCCGGAGTTTACTCAAGCTTACTTCGTACTGTGTCTATGGGAGTAGATAAAGCCAATGCCATATTAGAAACACCGACCATGGATATTGAAGGCGAAGACATTACACCTGCTAATCATGATATTGATCTTAAGAATGTTGTTTTCTCATATGACCAAAAAAGGGTAATTGATGGAATAAGTATTCATATTCCGGATAAGTCCACAACTGCAATTGTAGGACCAAGTGGTGGAGGAAAGACGACACTTTGTCATTTGATTTCCAGATTTTGGGATGTAGAAAGCGGTCAGGTATTGCTTGGCGGAGTGGATGTCAAGAAATATAGTATGGATAGCCTTATGAAAAATTTTAGTTTTGTATTTCAGAATGTATATTTGTTCAATGATACAATTGCGAACAATATCAGGTTTGGTGCACCGGATACACCGATGGATAAGGTGATTGAAGCAGCTAAAAAGGCATGCTGCCATGATTTTATTATGCAATTACCGAATGGATATGAAACAATAATCGGTGAAGGCGGAGCATCATTGTCAGGAGGAGAAAAGCAAAGAATTTCAATTGCCAGAGCTATTTTAAAAGATGCGCCAATTATCATACTTGATGAGGCAACTGCTAATGTGGATCCAGAAAATGAAAAGGATCTTGTATCTGCCATTGATGAGTTGACAAAAGAAAAGACAATAATTATGATAGCTCACAGACTAAAAACGGTTAGAAATGCAGATAATATTTTGGTAATAGAAAAAGGAAAAATTGTTCAGCAAGGAAATCATAATGAACTTATGAAGCAAGAAGGTATCTATAAGAGATTTATAGATATGCGTGAGCGAGCTGTAAGCTGGAAATTAGCCAGATAAGAAGAATTATTCAGACCTGTTAGAAACACGGTATTCAGAAGGGTAGCTTCCTGTATCTTCCATGAAGATATGGGAAAAACGCCCAGGATTGTTGTATCCTACCATGGATGCAACTTCAATGATTGGAATACTGGTGTTTTTGAGCAGGTCTTTTGCTTTATTTACGCGTACTTCGCGTATGTATTCGGTAACGGTACAATGAAAATATTGCTTGAAAAGAACTTTAAATTTTGTTCTTCCCATATATGTAATTCGGCATAAAGAATCGATGCTAATATTTTCACTGTAATAGTCCTGGATATAATTGGTGGCTCTTTCAAGAGATGCCTTATCAAGTACATAAAGGCTTTTATGCATGTTTTTTTCATTTAAGTAAGTATCATTCGGGTTTGACATATCATAATTACTCCTTTTGTAAAGAAAGTTAATCATTAGGACAATTTGGTCGAATTCCAATGTGTTTCATTGATTTTAATATATGCATGGGATATAATTTAAAACCAGGTTAGTTGACACTAACTAAAATAGCATAGATAAGTTATAAAGTCAAATATGGTGATACAATTACAAGCTATTTGAAAACAAAAATTTATAGAGGCTAGGTTAATAGGAAGGATGGAAGTTATGAAAAAAGTCAGTGCGTTGGTAGTGATATTGGTTTTGATGGTTTCATCATGTATAGGTTGCGGAAAAACAAAGTCCAAAGAAGATTACACAATAAAAATAGGTGTGCTTAGTACAGCAGATAGCATACCTTTATATGTTGCAAGCCAGGAAAAAACTTTTGAAAGAAATGGATGTAAAGTAGAACTTGTAGAATTCGGTAGTGCATCAGATCAGTCAAAAGCGATGGAGGCAGGCGAACTTGACGGCATGATGACCGATATGGTTGTGCAATGCCTTGTGAAAAAAGGAGGTGTTGATCTTAAGACAGTTGCAATTGCACTTGGTGCGGAAGTTACAGAAGGAAAATTTCGCATTGTAGCTTCTCCAAACAGCAAGGTAGATTCTATAGATAATCTTGCCGGAAGTAAAGTTGCAATTTCGGAAGGGACGATGATGGAATTTTTAGTAGATTCCTATTGTGATGAACTTGGAATTGATATTGACAGTATCGAGAAAGTTAGTATACCGAGTCTATCATTACGATATGAAACACTTATGGAAGGGAATGATGTGGATTGTGCAATTTTGCCTGAAACATTAAATGATTATGCTTTACAAAATGGTGCAAAACTAATTATTGATGATACCACTCTTCAGAATAACTATTCTAATAGTGTGATAGTTTTGCGGGATTCATTTATAAAGGAACAAAATGAATTAGCGCAGGCATTTGTGAAAGGGTATAACGAAGCGATTGATAACATTGAAAATAATCCAGACAAGTACAAAGAGTTAGCACTTGAGGTTGCAAGAGTTCCGGAAGATATGGAAGATATATATGTTCTTCCACACTATACCAAAGGAGCAGTACCAACAGAGGAAACGGTTGATAAAATTGTAGACTGGATGGTGAAAAAAGGATTGCTGACAGAGGGATATTCATACAAAGAGCTTGTTGCAGATGAGTTGCAGAACAAGACAAATTGATATTCTGCATTTAAAGGAGAAAATAATAATGCTTGAATTACATGGGATAGAAAAAGAATATGCTCAGGGGAATAATGCATTTACTGCACTTCACAATATTAATTTAGCAGTGCCAACAGGAGAATGTCTTGCAGTAGTGGGAAAAAGTGGGTGTGGAAAGACTACATTATTAAATATTATTGCAGGATTAACAAAGCCCAGCAGAGGGACTGTAATGTATAACAAAAAAGAGATAAGTCAACCTAACCGGGATATAGCGGTTGTGTTTCAGCATTATGGACTTTTCCCATGGAAAACGGTAAGGGAAAACTTGAAGCTGCCTCTACAACTTAAACATGAAAAAGAACGATATGGAGAGGTTGAGAATATGCTGGAAAAATTAGAACTTACAGAGCATGCGGATAAGTATGTATGCCAGTTATCTGGTGGACAGAGGCAAAGAGTTGCGATAGGAAGAGCCTTACTTTGCAGAAAAAAAGTTCTTCTTATGGATGAACCGTTTTCTGCATTGGATCCTATCAGTCGGGAAAGGTTACAAAACAATATGCGAAAAATTTTTTCACAGAATAACATTACAGCGGTTGTTGTTACGCACAATATAAGTGAAGCAGTGTATCTTGGAGATAAGATTGCGGTTTTTTCTCGGGAAGGAAAAGAAATTAGAAGAGTATTAGAAAACCCGGTATCAGGTATTGCGGAAAGACAGTCTGAAAAATATCTTTCTGTAAAGTATCAGGTGGAAAAAATAATGGCAGGAGAGAATGATGTTACATAGAAGAAAAGAAATAGTAGCAACGGTATCTATTCTGATGTTATGGGAGATGTGCAGTCATCTTATGAAAAGAGAGTTTCTGCCATGTGCAGTTGCTTCTGTAAGAGAACTATTTAAGCTGATCGCAGATGGAACCCTGATTCAGCATTTTTTGACAAGCTTTTATAGAATCGGTATAGGTACAGTAGCTGGAATGCTTATAGCGGTGCCGGTAGGACTGGTTATTGGTCAGAGTCAAAGACTTAATAACTATTTTGGAACCATTCTTAACATATTATATCCGGTACCTAAAGTGGTATTTTTACCAATAATTGTAGTTGCAATGGGAATCGGTGATTTGCCTAAAATTTTTCTTATAGCAGTTGTATTGTTTTTCCAAGTCACCGTAATTGTAAGAGATGCATCGGTCAATATTCCGGCAGAGCTATCAAGAACAATGCATGCGTTAGGGGCAAATAATATGCAATATATGTATCATTTAGTGTTTTTGGGGTGCCTTCCGGATATTATGACTGCATTAAAAGGAACAATAGGTGTCTCAATGGCGATGTTATTTATAACAGAGAATTTTGCATCCACAAGCGGACTTGGATATTATGTTTCGCGATGCATGGATAGCAGAGATTATGAAAAAATGTATGCAGGGATATTGCTTATGATAGCACTTGGTCTGTTTTTATATGGTCTTGTTGAAATGACTGAAAAAAAGGTGTGTAAATGGAAAATACTTGAAAATACTACAAAAACCCAGGAGGAAATGTGATGAAAAGAATACAAACGATATTAGACGCAATTGCAAGAGGAGAAGAATTTTGCATTTATGAGTGCCCGGAAGGGTATCAGTATCTTTTGGAGGTTATAGAAAAGTGTACAGAGTACAATCAGTTAAACCCGCTTACGCAAGGAGAAGAACAGATTAAACTTTTAAAAGGACTTTTTAAGAAAACAGGAGATTTTCTTATGGTTACGCCACCATTTCATTGTACTGTTGGAGGAACGATTGAAGTAGGGGAGAATTTTGAATGCAGTTACAATGTTACCATGCAAGATTTGGGAGGAATAAAAATAGGAGACAATGTTATGATTGGCCCGGATGTGTCTATTAATACATCTGGTCATGCGCTTGAATGGGAAAGAAGAATAGAGGGATGGTCATATGCTAATCCAATTACAATAGGAGACAATGTGTTTATTGGGGCCGGTTCGGTATTATGTGCCGGGGTAAAGAAAGGTTTACATATAGGAAATAATGTAACAATTGGAGCAGGGAGCGTTGTGACAAAAGATATACCGGATAATGTGTTAGCTGCCGGAAATCCATGCAGAGTGATTAGAAAGCTTGGTGGAGAGTAGAAAAAATGAAAATAGTTGCATTTGTGGTTGGCTCGGATGGCGATGTATTCCCTTTTATTGCGCTGGGAAAGGAAATGCAAAAACGAGGCCATATTTTTCAAATTGTTGCGTTTGAATGTTATAGGGAACGAATCGAGAAGCAGGGAATAGTTTATGGAAAATTGCATGGAAACCCGGAAGAAATGATGCAGAAAATGTTATCAGACCAAGAGAAAGGACCGGGAGTTTTGAATGCGATCAAAGAATTGCTTGGAAAATATCCGGAGCTATATGAGGATTTTAAAGAACCGTGTCAGTGGGCAGATGTAATCATGTATATGCAGTTCGGTGGATTGGCTTATCATTTTGCAGAAAAACTAAATAAGCCGTGTGTAAGAACATTTGCTCTGCCGTATGATCCTACCAAGTTATATTCGCCACTATTTCCGTTTATAAAACGCAATTCCATCAGATGTAAATACAGTTATGTAATGAGTGATGTCATGATGAATTGGGCATCACTTGCTCTGGTAAATAACTGGAGAAAGAGAATGAAATTAAGAAAATGGCATCTGTTTAGATTTTATAAAAAGATGAATGGAAAACCTATATTAACGTTATATCAATATAGTAATGCTTTGTTTCCGAGAGATAAAACCTGGAAGAAACATATATATGTTACGGGTGAATGGAATATGGAGCAAGAAGATGAGAAAGAGGAACAAATCGATAATAAATTAAAAGAATTTGTTATGAGTGGAGAACCACCGTTGTATATCGGATTTGGAAGCATGATTTCTGAGCGGGTTCATGAACTTCAGAATAAATTTTTAGAGGCACTTGAAATAACAGGGCAAAGAGCTGTATTTGTATCAGCCTGGACGAAGTTTGATAGAAAAAAGTCCCTGCCTAATGTTTTTTATACAGAGTTTGTGCCGTTTACATGGTTGTTTCATCATGTAAGTGCAGTAATTCATCATGGTGGGGCAGGAACTTTAAGCCTTGCTGTCAGAGCTGGAAAACCTAATCTTATACTAGCCTTTGGAGGAGATCAGTATTTTAGAGGAATGCAGGCATACGAGGCTGGAGTGGCACCTAAACCAATATATCTTCCAGAAGAAGAAATCACGGCAGATGACTTAGTAAGGCAGCTGAGGGAAATAGAGAAAGAAAAGTATAAGGTTGCAGCAGTAAAAGTAGCTGAACAGATGGAAAATGAGCATGGTTGCAGTAGAGCATGCGATATTATTGAAGAATATTTTGGAGCGAAATAATATAATGGAAAATATAGATTATAAAAAAATTATCAGACGTTTTTCTGATGCAGGAATCAGATTATGGGTTGATGGAGAAAAATTAAAATTTTCAGCATCTAAAACAGAAAATGGCACAGGTGGAATGGATGAGGAAAAATTAGCTTTTTTGAAGGCACATAAAAATGAAATAATAATGGAATTGAAAAAAGATGAGAATCGTTTTCTTTTGACAGATATTCAGTCAGCATACCTCTTGGGGAGAATGGATACTTTTGATTATGGTGGAGTATCCTGTAAAATTTATCTTGAAATAGATTATGAAGAACTGGATAAGGAACGTTGTCAATGGGCTTGGAATAAACTGGTGGAAAGACATGAAATGCTTAGAGCAATCATCTGCGATGACGGTTATCAGGTGATTCCAACAGATACTTCGGAGATAGAAGTTAAATATTATGATTTTACATCGGATATAGAGGGGCTTGCAAAGCTGAGAGAAGAAATGAGTGATAAGGTGTTTCCGATAGGTGCTTGGCCTTATTTTGAAATAGCGTTGTCCAAGCAGAAAGAAAAAACCGTTATGCATATATCCTTTGATTTTCTTATTGCGGATTGGAATAGTATATGGATTCTGATACGCGAATTTGAAGATTTCTATTTTAATGGTGAAACAAAAAAGAAAGTACCATTAAGTTTTCAGGATTATCTAAGTCTGGAAAATGAGATGATTTCTAAGCCGGAAGGTCTTAGAGATAAGGAATATTGGAAAAAGAGGATAGAAAATCTTCCGCCTAGACCAATGTTACCGGCAAAAGATAAAAGTTGTATTGAAAGTGGATTTGACAGACTTATTTTTGAGTTGCCAAAGAATAAATGGGATAAATTTTGCGAATATGTAAATGCAACTGGTTGCACACCAACAGCAGCAGTTATGACCTGCTATGCATTGTGTCTTGGAAATTGGAGCCAGATAAAGGAGTTTTGTATAAATCTTACCTTGCTTAATAGATTACCTTTAAGTCCGGATGTGTATAGCATAGTGGGTGATTTTACATCGGTTAGTTTACTTGAAGTGAATTTACAAGAAAAAGAAAGCTTTGCAAAATTAACAAAAAGAATCCAATCTCAGATGATGATGGATTTAGACCACAGATTGTTTTCGGGTGTAAAAACAATGCGTGAATACGGTATTGTTCACGGAAAAGACGCATCACTGTTCCCGTATGTGTTTACAGGTTCTATCGGTTTAGTTAATACTGGAAATTTCAAGGGAAAGATATCTGGGTACGGGAAAAGCTCAACTCCACAAGTGTTTATTGATTGCCAGGCAATGGATGGACCGGACGGACTAAGAATTAATTGGGATGTCAGAAGGGGAGTGTTTGATTCCAAATTGCTGGAATCTATGTTTGAATGTTTCAAAAATCTCCTTGAAAAATTAGCTGATGATAGCCGGATGTGGGAAAAAGAAGAACTTATTCTTGTGCCGTCCAGCCAGCTTGAAGTAAGAAATAAGGTAAATGCAACAGAAAAAATTTTTAATAAGAAAACGTTGTTTGAAATGGTATGGGATGCTATGAATCGAGAGGGCACAAAAGTTGCCGTAATAGATCAAAATGAGAGTATTACATATGGAGAGCTTAAAAACAGAGTGTGTAAGATAGCAGGAAATCTAAAAAGCATGGGCATCAAAAACCAAGATACCGTAGGGGTGTTGGTAGATAAGCAGGTAAATCAGATTTCAGCGGTATTGGCAGTTTTGGCATTAGGGGGAATCTATGTGCCAATTGACAGAGAGCAGCCATATCAGAGAATAAAGGGAATTGTTGATAAAGCAGAGATTAAAGTGTGTATATGCAATGAAAATAAGATTATGGATATGGGAGAGGGGGGTAAGTGTATCCCGGTTTCAGAACTGCTTGAAAGCGGAGAAAATAATTGGGATATTCAAGCATATCAAGGAAAAGGACAAGACATTGCATATATAATTTTTACATCTGGTTCCACTGGAATTCCCAAAGGTGTTCAAATAAGTAATCATGCAGCAGCAAATACAATTTTGGATGTAAATGATAGGTTCAATGTAGGAAAAACAGATAAGGTGCTTGCGCTGTCGAAATTGAATTTTGATTTATCGGTATATGATATATTTGGAATTTTATCTGTTGGTGGTACACTTGTGTTTCCTGATGAAGAACAGTATCTGGTTCCTTCGCATTGGCAAAAACTAATTTTGAAGCATGGAATTACCGTGTGGAATACAGTTCCGGCATTTATGTCAATGCTTATGGAGTATTGTGAAAGTACGGAAGAAGTGCTGCCTATAAAACTTGTACTGATGAGCGGCGATTGGATTCCGGTAACACTTCCGCAGCAGATTAGAAATCATACACAAAATCCATTGATAGTATCACTTGGAGGAGCTACAGAGGCATCCATATGGTCCAATTATTATATTTGTAAACCGGAGGAAAACTTTGAAGTAAGTATTCCATATGGCTATCCATTATCAAATCAGGGATTCTATATAGCAGATAAGTGGCTTAAACCCGTACCGGATTATGTGCCAGGTGAGTTGTGCATATATGGCGCAGGTTTAGCCGAAGGATATTTAAAAGATGATGAACAGAATGAAAGTCATTTTGTTTATAGTGAATATTTAGGAAGGAATATATATAGAACCGGAGATTATGGGTATTACAGAAAAGATGGTGTAATGATTTTTCTTGGAAGACGTGATGCACAGGTAAAAATACGAGGACATAGAATCGAACTTGGCGAAATAGAAAAGACCTTGATGAAAGCAGATGCGGTCGAGGAGGCGTGTGCTGTTGTAGTGGAACGAGCAGGAAACAGCAAGGAAATCTTGGCGATTGTAACTTCTAAGACATTAAAAATAAAAGATAAGAGTTATCGGTTAATAGAGGATGCCATTACAAAACAAGTGGTGCAATATGATGACAATACAAATCACAACTGGACTATATGCAGGGATAGAGCAGCACTTGCGGCTATGTTTATGGCGTTAAAAGAAGTTGGAATACTCGGAGAGGGAAAAAAGATAAACATTGCAGAAGCATGCAATGTTTTGCAGGTAAAAGAACAGTATAGATGGCTGTTAAAATATTGGATTATGGCACTTTACAAAGCGAAAATGCTGAATAAAGAAGGGGATTTATACAGTATTAGTGTAGGTGGGGAGAATTTAGATTTAGGAAAACTGTTAGAAGAATTGAAAATTTCAGGAAAGCAGTCAGAAAGTGCATTTGGTCAGTATATTGTGACTGCATTTGAAAATGCCGGGGCAGTGCTTAAGGGAACGGTTAATCCTGTTGAACTTTTATATCCACAGGGAAGCACGAAGGTTCTTGAAAGTTTGTATGTGCAGAATAATACAGCAAAAATATTTAATGAGATGGTTGCAACAGCATGTATAACTCTTGCAAAGAATAAAAAGAAGACTTTTAGAATATTGGAAATCGGTGGTGGTAGTGCAGCTACCAGCAGATGTGTGCTGAGTGCGTTAAAGAAAAATGACATAGCATATGAATATTATTTTAGTGATGTAGCGGAAAGTTTTATGGCTGAGGCGAAAGGACATCTTAAGGATTACCAAAATGTGCATTTTCAGTGTTTTGATATGGATAGGGATTATAGAGAACAGGGGATAAAACCGTCTTATTTTGATGTTGTAATTGCAACAGGAGTTATAGAAAATGCAAAAGATATAAAATATACGCTTAATCTCATTAAGGAAGTATTAGTTTCAGGAGGATATTTACTTGCAACAGAGCCGGTGAAAGAAGAAAATTGGATTCTTGCAGCACAGGCATTTATGATGACGAAACCATGCGATGAACTTAGAAAAGATATGCTTTACCTTGATGAAGATGCCTGGAGAGAGTTGCTTACAAATGAAATGTCTGGAGATTTGGCAGAATATCCGCCGCGGGGAGAAACATGTGGAAATTTGAAACTATGGATAAAACAAATGTCTTCAGAATTTGAATATGTTGATGAGGAAGAACTGATGAGAATTACAGAAACATATCTTCCTGAATATATGATTCCGGGGCAGATTCAGGTTGTTTCACATTTCCCATTAACAGGGAACGGAAAGATTGACAGAAAAACCATGAAAAACTGGTATGTAGAAAGAACTGATGAGGAGCAGCGTGATGATATAGAGGAGAGTGATTTGGATGAATTTGAAAATCAAGTTGCATCCATTATTGCTGGTGCCTTAGGAATCGAACATATTCAAGTAGATAGAGATTTATATGAATATGGGATAGATTCACTTGTACAGGCACAGGTAGCGGGTAAACTTAAAACATATGCAGATGAAAGATTTAAAACAGATGCAGTGACCTTTGACAGGATTTTGAGGATTATGCTTAACGGCACTAGTACGCGAGAGTTAGCCACATTTATAAAAGAAAGTTGTGCCATTGCTGAGTCTGTAAGTTCAAATGAAAAGGAAGAAAGTATTGGTGAAACAAGTAGGGAATCAGAACTTGGAGAATTTACCATGTTACAAGAAGGCGATGGAACATTGCTTGTGCTATTACCACCGGCGCTTGGAACACTAAGCGGTATATCAGAACTCATAGAGGCAATTAAGGGAAAAGCGGCTCAACCAGTTGCGGCTTTGACCATAAAAAATGCAGATTGTTACACAAATATACAATCAGATGATGTTATTGGAAAGGTGGCAGATTGTTACACAGAGCTGCTTAAACAGACAGGAAGGCAGGAATTTAGATTAATTGGCTACTGTATGGGTGGATTTCTGGCACTGGAAATTGCAAGAAGACTACAGGAAGAAGATATTGCGGTAGAAAAACTTATTATGATTGACAGTACCCCGATTCTTGAAGAAATAGAGGACGATGTGTTGATAGAATTCTTATTTTTAAATGGATTTTATATGGCACCGGGAAAAATATTTAATGAAGTATCAGATGAGGAAATTGTTTCTGCAATTGAGTACATATTCAAGGCTAATAACAGAGTTGTATCTCAAGATAGCTACCGATTACTTGAAGGAAAGAAGGAGTATGAACGAGTATTTAAACTCTGGAAAAAACTTAAAACAATGAAGCAGGAAGAAAGATTTGAAATATATACAAGAGCCATAGCTGGAGATACAAAGGAAAAAGCAACGTTGGAGATGATAACGGAACAGTATGAAGTATACGCTCAGAGTTTTAAAGCGTCAAAACTGGAAACAGAAAATTATTTTGGCGATATGCTTTTCCTGAAGGCAACAGAAGATCAACCATATGTATTTCTTGATAGAGAGGCAGCGGTAAGCTTTTGGAAAGAGGTTTGTATCGGCGATGTAGAAGTTGAGTGTATTCCGGGAAATCATGATTCATGTATAGAAGGTAAAAATGCAGAAAGTATTGCAAAAATTTTATTACAACAATGATATTTGGGAAAGGATATTTTATGAAAATTGGAGTTTTGGGTGCAACAGGACACGTTGGAAAAGGTGTCCTTCGGGTATTAGATAAAACAGATCATAAGATTAGTGCATATTATCATTCTCCGCAAAAGGCAGAAGTAATGAAAGCTGAATTCTTCGATAAAGTGATATTTAAACACATTGATATATATGATGAAGAATTGCTTAACGGAGCATGCGGTGAATGTGACATGATTATAAATTGTACTGGACCATCAGGAAAAATTATGAATCGAATAGCTGTTTTGTGTATGAAAGAAAATAAGATTTATATTGATGTTTCAGGAGGAAAAAAGCTGAAACAGATGATGGAAACAGAGTTTAGTTTCGGAAAAAATGGGACATGTGTACTTGGTGCTGGAATATATCCTGGGTTAACAGAAATTTTGGCAGGATATATTGTGCAAAAAAATCCCCAATTGCAGGAACTGAAATTATATTTTTATGGAAATAGTCCTTTATCTGAAATTGCGGCATATGACATTGTAGCCGGAATGGAAGAATCTAATGGAGGAATGAGTTATGTACGAAATGGAAAAATCACAAAATTGGCAGGCGTTGGAACAAATGAAGGAAATAAAATAGCACCATTTGACAAGCTTATTACAATGCCGGTTTTGAGTGATGAATTTTATTCATTGGTGTGCAAAAAGAAAATACCGAAGGCTTATTTTTATCATAGTTTTCAGAATGATAAAGCACTTATGGATTTTATTATGATTAAGGCGATGGAACAATATAAAACAGAAGAGCAAAAAAAGGCATCAGCAACTAAGATACAACAGTTATTTTTTTGTAAGGATAGACCCAAGGAAGTATGCATAATTGTTGAATATAAAATAGATGATTCCATTCATTATTTTAAATTAGAAAGTGAAGAGGACTGGAGCCTGATAACGGGCTATGTGGCTGGATTGACGGCTGTATTTTTGGCAGGAGCTGAAAATATTCATAACGGGGTTAATTATGTAGCAGAGGTTGTAGAACCGGAAGAAATAATAAAGAGCATTAATAAAATATGTCAGATAAATATGGATGAATGGTAAGGGATGATGAGAATATGAAGGAAACGATTAGGAAAGATGTTGAGAATTATATTGAAAAAGGATTTTTGTTAAACCAGACATTTGGAGATGCTTTGTATGAGATTTGTCGAAAAAAAGGAACGGATATTGCGCTCATAGATGAAAAAAAGAGAATGAGCTATATGGAACTTCTCAGAGAAAGCAACAGGATAGCGGCTTTGATGTATGAGCAAGGGTTGAGAAAAGGGGATAATGTATTGCTGCATATGCCTAATAGTGTGGAATATGTAACAGTACTTTTTGCGCTGCTTACATTGGGAGCGCGCCCGGCATTGATGCTTCCAGACCATAGTGAGACAGAACTACTTGCAATTGGAAGAGTTTTAGAACCTAAGGCGATTATTACGGTCAAAGAAGAAATGGGAGTTGAATATGGACAGCAAGCAAAAAGAGTAGCAGAGGAGCTCAAAAGTGTAGAGAAGATATTTCTGGATAAAGAGGCGGATTATGCGGTATCGATTTATCAAAAAAGTACACTTGCGCTGTTACCTTTTTCAGCAGAAAAGCCACAGCCTTATGATATAGCACTTTTTCTTCTGTCAGGCGGTACGACAGGAATCCCAAAGATTATTCCAAGACTTCATGCCGCATATATTACAAATGCGGTATTAAGCGCAAAACGTTGTTGTGTTACAGAAGAAAGTATTTATCTTGCTGTATTATCAACTTCCCATGACTATCCACTTTGTGCACCGGGAATATTTGGAACATTATTTGCAGGTGGAAAATGTATTCTTGCTAAAACAGCAAGTCCAGAGGAAGCATTTGAATGGATAAGAAAAGAGAAAGCTACATTTACGCAGATAGTACCGGTAATCGCCGGACTTTGGGTAGAAGCGGCAACACAAGAGAAAGATACATCAAGCCTTAAACTTAAGCATATAGAAGTTGGAGCTGCAAAACTGGAGTGGGAGATAGCGGAAAAATTGGAAAATACATTTTCATGCAAAATTTTTCAAGGATATGGTTTGGGCGAAGGTATTACATGTTTTACAGCAATTGATGATTCAGATGAAATTACAAGAAGAACGCAGGGAAAACCAATTTCACAGGCAGATAAAATACGAATAGTGGATGCTAATGGCAATGATGTTAAGCAGGGAGAAGCAGGTGAACTTTGGGAGACGGGACCATATACTTTTTATGGTTATTACAAATCCCCGGAAAGAAATGAAGGTTTGTTTAGTGAAGATGGATACTTAAAAACCGGTGACAAGGCAATGCTTACACCAGAAGGAAATATAGTGATTTTAGGTCGTGTAAGAGAGCAGATTAATCGGGCAGGGGAAAATATTATTCCGGAAGAAATCGAAAGTTTCATTAGACAATGGGAGTATGTTAAGGAGGTTGCCGTCATTGGTATTCCAGATGAACAACTGGGAGAAGCGGTATGTGCGGTAGTAATTAGTGAAGGCGAAGAGAAGAAACTGGAAAATCTTTGCGAATTTCTTGCAACATTAAAGATAGCACGTTATAAATATCCGGACCGTCTGATATATGTGGATAAAATACCATATGTAAATGTTGGAAAGGTAGATAAAAAGAAACTGAAGAAAATAATACTTGGAGAAGAAAAATAGCTATGGAAAAGATAAATAATCAAGAGATAGAAGTTTGTATAAAATCGGTATTGAATTTCGACGGAAATATTGAAAAAAATAAAAATTTACTTGAACTTGGGCTTTCTTCCATTCAGATTATGAATTTGACAAGCCAGTTTAGAAAAAAAGGATATGAGTGTACTTTTGCAAAACTTATATCGCATCCCACGATTGAACAGTGGGAAAAAATACTTTCAGAGAAATCAGATGGACAAAAGAATAATATAACGGTAGATTCTAATGAAGAAGATATGTATAAGCCATTTCCACTTACAGAGGTTCAGTATGCGTACTGGATTGGAAGAAAGGAAGGACAGGCTATAGGGCGTGTAGGGTGTCATGGATATCTTGAAATTGATGGGGAAAATGTTGACCCAAGAAGACTTGAATACGCATGGGATATGCTTCAGGTGCATCATCCGATGTTAAGAGTGGCTTATACAAAAGATGGATTTCAAAAAATTTTAAAAAAACCATATAAAAATGGAATTACAGTATATGATTATCGAGAAAAAGATGCAACCGAACATCTTAAAAATATGAGGGAGAAACTTTCCCATAGGCTCATGGATATAGATCATGGACAAGTGGCAGAGTTACAGATTACATTGCTTCCGGATGGAAAAACCAAAATTCATTTTGATATTGATTTACTTATATGTGATGTGAAGAGTTTTCAGATAATTTTAAGAGATTTGGGGCATACCTATGTAACTGGTGAGCTTCCGCCAGCACCGGCAGAATGGAATTTTGCAGAATATATTTATAGAGATGAGCAAAGAAAGCTTATAAATAGCAGTGAGGCTGAAAAATATTGGAAAAAAAGACTTGAAACGCTACCGGGGAATCCGGAAATTCCAATGAGGCAGGTATCTAATAATGTAAAACCCCTATTTCATAGGCGTAAAGCAGTTCTTAGTATAGAAAAGTGGAAGAGATTTAAGAAGATAGCAACAAGTCATGGAATTACACCGGCTATGGCACTTCTTACGCTGTATGGAAGTGTGATTGCAAGATGGAGTCAGAATCAGGATTTCCTTATGAATATCCCGTTATTTAACAGAAATGAAGAAGAAGAGGGTATAGAAAATGTTGTAGCGGACTTTACAACACTTCTTTTATTAGAGATGAATTTGGCTGAGAAGAGAAGTTTTATAAAAAGTGCAAAGAAGGTTCAAAACCAGTTTCATCAGGACATGGAATATATAGATTATTCAGGAATTAAGTTAGAAAGGGATTATAAAAAACTTCATCCGGAAACGGAAATGGTTGCGCCTATTGTTTTTTCATGTAACCTGGGGATTCCCCTGTTTAATCATGAATTCGAAGAATATCTTGGACATATGTCATATATGATATCACAAACACCACAAGTATGGTTGGATTTTCAGCTATTTGATGTAAATGAAGGCATGATGATGATTTGGGATAGTGTGGATGAGGTGTTCCCGGAGCATTTACTGGATGATATGTTTGAGGCATATACAGATAGTCTTGAAAAACTTGCAACAAATGAAGAATTATGGGAAATGGAGAATGTTATTTCCATTGATAGACAAATTCAAATAAGAAAAAGCTTTGAAGTCACAAGAAATGATATTCCGGATGGACCGATATACGGTAAATTTTTTGATATTGCAAAAAGTGACGGACAAAGAATTGCTGTTGTAGATGAAAAGCTGGGAAACATTACCTATGAAAAACTTGCTTATATGGCGAAGAGTGTTGTTGCATATCTTAGAACGCAATCAGTAAAAAAGGGTGATAGTGTAGGAATCGCGTGTTGCAGAGGTGTCGGTCAGATCGCGGCAATGTTAGGTGTGCTGGCAAGTGGTGGAAAATATGTAATAGTTGGAAATACACAGCCACTGAATAGAAAAAAAGTAATCTGTGATAAAGCATCAATTCAATTGGTCATTACGGATGAGGAAAATAAATGGGAAGAGATACCGCAAGTTACAGTTGCTCAGATGCAGGAAATCGTTGATATAGACCCGGTTGCAAAGGTAGAGCTCATTGAGGGACATGAATCTGCATATGTTATTTTTACATCAGGAACAACAGGTGAGCCGAAAGGGGTTGAAATCACACATCATGCGGCTGTGAATACCATATATAGCTTGAATCAGATGTATTCAATAGGGGAAAATGACAGTGTTTTGGCAGTATCAAATACGGATTTTGACTTATCGGTGTATGATGTATTTGGCATGCTGTCTGTAGGTGGAAAGATTGTTTTGTTGACAGACAATGACAGGGAAAATGCATTAAGGTGGTGTGAACTTGTAAAAGAGCAAGGGGTTACAGTGTGGAACTCAGTTCCTGTACTTTTAGATATGCTTACCTTGGAAGCAAAGGCAAATGGATATACATTTGAAAGCCTCAGATATGCTATGCAAAGCGGTGACTGGATTGGAATGGATCTTCCGAAAAGACTCAACGAGGTTGCACCCAATGCAAGATTTATTGCCATGGGAGGAGCTACAGAAGCAGCTATCTGGTCAAATTATCAAGAGGTATTACTTCCAATTGAAAAAAGTTGGAAAACGATTCCGTATGGGCATCCATTACCAAATCAGAAATATCGAGTTGTAAATGCAATGATGTATGATTGTCCTGATCTTGTAGCAGGTGAATTATGGATTGGTGGAGAAGGAGTGGCAGTTGGCTATATCAGTGAACCGGATCTTACAGATCAAAAATTCACAATTCAAAATGGAGAGAGATGGTATAAGACAGGAGATTACGGTAGATTTTGGAAGGATGGAACAATAGAATTTCTTGGGCGAAGAGATTATCAGGTTAAAATTCGTGGACACAGAATTGAACTTGAAGAGATAGAAAATAATATAAAAAATCATAATTGTGTGGAACAGGCAATAGTTATGCCAATTGAAAATGAGCAGGGGCATAAGTATTTGTCTGGTTTTGTTGTACCAAAATCTATCAATAATGAAAGCGTGGACGAAGTAATCAATGAAAAAGCAGAACAATTAAAAAGTGTTATGGATTCCATGAAAGAGGAACTTGCACCGGTTTCAAATGCAGATGAAATTAAGGAAAACCTAGATGATTGTGCAATACAAATGATGGCATATTTATGCGAAGAAATAAGAAAATCAGGTAAACCGGTAGTAGAAGAATATAAAAATCTTTATGAAATCTGGCTAGACAAAACAGCATCTATAAAAACAAATAATAATAGTGAGGTTATGTCTGAAATAGCGAAGGAGCTAAGGCTATTTGAAGATAATGCAATACCGATGCTTACAGGGAAAATTGAACCATATGAGTTTATGGAATCAAATAATTTTTACAGTATGGATGAGTTTGCAGATAAAACATCTGGTGCCACTGAAAAAAATACCCTTCTTTATAGATTGGCTTCCATATTAGCAAGAGGGAAAAAAGAAATTCGTATCTGGGAAATAGGAGCTGGTAAGGCAGAATACACAAAAGAATTGTTGGATAGTCTTAAAGGAATTAAGACAGAGTACATTATATCTGATAGTGCAGAGTCTCATCTTAGTAGAGCAAGAGAGGTACTGTTAAGTTATGATGTTAATTTTGCGGTTATGAATTTATCAGAGAGTGAATATGTGATTAAATCTCAAGCAGAGAAATTTGATGTAATAATAGCAGGTGATTCACTGCATCGAGAAAAGAATATATCAATGGCATTACGAAGAATAAGAGAATCTCTGAAAGATATAGGAGTACTTCTGGTTGGTGAAAAAACGCAAAAGGAAAATATAGCATATGTTACAGCCGGACTTTTGGCAAAGAAGGATGGAGGAAATATAACACTTTACAGTAATAGTGAATGGGAAAAATTATTTGAACAGGAAAAATTTGCGTGTATAGTTGCAGATTGCGATATACACACAAAACTGGGACAATTTAACCAAAATGTATTTATAGGGATAACGAAGGAAAAAAGAGCAATTATTGACAAGGAGGAACTGACAGAATATCTCGAAACAGTGGTTCCTGAATATATGGTGCCTTCTATTATGTTATTCCTTGAGGAGATACCTATTACAGGAAATGGAAAAATAGACAGGCGAACACTTCAGGGGCTGTTGGCTAATGAAAAGATTGAAAGTAAGAAAACAAAACCGGAAGGAGAACTCGCTCTTCAGGTGGCAGAAATTTGGAAGAGGATACTTCATACAGATGAAATTTATCTGGAGGATGACTTTTATCTTTTGGGAGGAGATTCACTTCTTGCAACTCAGATGACAATTGGAATTAAAAAAGAATTGCATATGGAATTAGCACTTGAGGATATTTTCCAAAATCCGGTATTTGATGATTTTCTTAATTTAATTTTGGAAAAAAGAGAAGATATTGTAGATGTGGAAACGGATGAATTACCTGCCATAGTGTTTGAGCCGGAAAACATATATAAGCCGTTTCCGATGACAGATATACAGCAATCCTATTGGATAGGGCGAAGTGGAGCTTATGAACTGGGGGATGTGGGTGTACACTGCTATTTTGAGATGGACTGTGAACACCTTGATGTTGAGGAGTTAGAAAAAGCATGGAATAAGCTCATAGTGCGACATGATATGATGCGGGCTGTTATGCAAACCGATGGAAAGAATCAGATTATTTTGGAAAAGGTTCCATATTATCATATTGATGAGGAAACATTTGGCAAAGAGGAAGCAGATAAACTTATAGGGGTAAGAAAGAAAATGGCAAATCATGTATTTCAGGTGACAGAATGGCCAATGTTTGAAGTAAGAGCTTCCCATATAGGTAATCAGAAGACAAGATTGCACCTGAGTTTTGATAATATTGTATTTGATGGATTCAGTATTTTTAGATTATTTAATGAGTGGAAAGTCATATATAACCAAGAAGAATATTTACTTCTAGAGATAAGGGGAAGTTTTAGAGATTATTGTATGGCACAGGAAAAACTGAAAGATACACAGTTGTATGAAAAACAATTGAATTATTGGAAAGAAAGAGTTGAAACCATGCCACCGGCACCACAACTTCCACTTGTAGATGCAGATGAAGTAGAGAATCAGCAATTTACAAGATTTGAATGGCATCTTTCACGCGAGGAAAGAGAGAAAATAAAAAAAATCACAGAGAAGTATCATCTGACAAGTACAATAGTATTCCTTACCGCATATGCACAGGTATTAGGGCGTTACAGTAAGAGTCAGCATTTCACATTGAATCTTACAAGATTTCAAAAGTTAGCGTTGTATGAAGGAGTAGAAGAGTTAATAGGAGATTTTACAACGCTTACCCTTCTGGAAATTGATTTAAGACAGGGAGTAAATTTCCTAGAGAGATGTAGAAATGTGCAAAAACAGCTTTTAGAAGATATGAAGAATGCACTTGTGAGTGGAGTTGTAGTTGAAAGAGAGTGGCAGAAGGCTCAGAATAACCAGGGAGTATCCATGCCAGTAGTATTTACAAGTGGATTTGGTGTTAATTCAAAGGGTAACGCGGCAAATGAAGCGTTAGGAGATATTGTATATGGAGAGTCCCAGACATCGCAGGTATGGATTGATCATCAGATATCTGAACAGAATGGGCAGTTATTTTTGTCATGGGATGCGGTTTGCGGATTGTTCCCAGACCACTTTGTTGAAAAGATGTTTCATAGCTACCAGGAACTTATCAGAGCACTTATGCTTCAGGAAAACTGGGAAAGCACAAAGAGTTTAATAAACTTAAAAGATGTAGAAAAAATACAGAAAAACACATGGGAATATGCACAAGTATCAGGTGAAACGTTAGTATCATTATATGAAAAAAGCGTAAATAGATATGGAGACAGAATAGCGATTGAAAGTGCACATGAAAAGGTAACATATTCACAATTGGATCACAGGGTAAACTTAGTGGCAGCTAGTCTTATTAATGAAGGGATAAAACCGGGGGATGTTGTTGGAATTCTTTTGGAAAAAGGAATTAATCAGGTGTATGCAGCAATGGCAATACTTAAAGCGGGCGCGGTATATCTGCCGATTGATATTCATAATCCACGGAATCGAATTGAGAGCATATTGCGCCAGTCGCAGGCAAAACTAATGATAACGGAAAGTAATTGTAGTGAAGAATTAAAAGAAAGTTTTGCAGATTGGAATCCGTGTTGTATGGATGATTTGCTTTCAAGAAGAAAAGGTGATATTTACAATTATCCGATGGTAATAGATAGTGACATAGCATATATTATTTTTACATCAGGCTCTACGGGAGCACCCAAAGGAGTAGTAATTACTCATAGGGGAGCAGTAAATACGATTCTTGATGTAAATAAACGTTTTAACGTAACAAAGGAAGACGGAACAATATTTATTTCTAATCTGAATTTTGATTTGTCAGTATATGACGTATTTGGAATGTTATGTGTAGGTGGAAAGATTGTTGTTCCGGATGCAGATAAAGTAAAAGAACCAGCACATTGGATAGAGTTGCTTATAGAACATGGAGTCACTGTGTGGAATTCGGTTCCGGCATTTTTAACAATGTTGACTGATTATCAGGATGATAGAAAAGAACAGTTAGAAAATAGCCTTCGTCTTATTATGATGAGCGGGGACTGGATTCCGGTATCCCTGCCGGATAGGCTAAAAAATATATTTCATAATGTAAAGGTTGTATCACTTGGTGGAGCAACAGAGTGCTCTATCTGGTCTAATTATTATGTAGTTGAAGGTGAAGTACCACAAAACTGGAAATCAATTCCATATGGAAAACCTCTTACAAATCAAAGATTCTTTATATTAAATGAAATGGGCGAGGATTGCCCGATATGGGTTCCGGGAGAATTATATATTGCAGGTGAAGGTGTCGCAAAAGGTTACTGTCGAGATGAGGAAAAAACGAAAGCTGCATTTATTTCTATAGAGGGTGATGTAAATAGCAGGATGTATAGAACCGGTGATTTAGGAAGGTTTATGGCGGATGGAAATATTGAATTTCTTGGACGTGAGGATAACCAGATTAAGAAGAATGGTCATAGAATCGAGTGTGGTGAAATAGAAAGTCAGATTCGTGGAATTAATGGTGTGGAGAATGCCGTGGTAACAGCAACCAGGGAACAGCAGGTAATGATTACCGCACATCTTACATTGACAGATGATAGTGAGTTTTATAGATATGAGGAAGAAACAGATATATATGAAACAGAGACGTTTTTTGAAAAATGTGAGGGATTACAGAGGTATTTATCAGATGAAAAGTTACTCCAGTTTATGAATGCAGTTAATTTAGTTGCATTGGAATCTATGCTAAAGGATTTGATTACGCTCAATGGAAAAATTATGACTGAAAATCTCATAAATGAAATAGGTACAGAACGATATGGAGAAATAGGAAAGGCTGTTTTAAGTTTATATGTAGATATGCTTCAGGAGTCAGAAATATGGGCAGATGGAGAAAAATTAGATGAGGCTTTGATAGAAGTTGATAAACAATGGAGAAGTAACCCGAAAGTTGATGTTTTAATAGAGCTCTGGGAAAAGTTAGAGCAGAGTAGATCCCTGAGACTTATGATGCTTGAAGGAAAGAAGAGTGCAAAGGAAGTTATGGTAGAGGATACAGATATATTTCCTATGCCTGCCATTTTAGCAAAATATGATTTGGCAAAAGAAAAGTCCGATGACAGTTTAAGATGTTTGCTTGAAACATATGGCATTGCTTATGGTTCTAAAAAGGTAGAGGTTTTGGAAGTTGGATCAAGAGCAGCGGATGATACGAAAATACTAATCGATATTTTTGGGGATAGAGGCACAGTAACATATGGTGATGAATCTTCGTACTACATAGATATTAAAAAGGAACAGTTTTACGATCAGATTGAATATATGCAAATGAATCTTGAGGACGAACCGTCGTTTATAAAAGAACACAGGAAGTTTGATTTGATTGTAGCAGATAATACGTTACATAGAATGAAAGATTTGAACAGAGCAGTTAAAAATCTGAAAGATAGACTTAAGGCGGGTGGTATGTTAATTTTGATAGAAAATTTACAGAATGTACCTTTAATGATGCTTACAACTGCGTATCTGGAAGAGGGATATCAATATTTAGAGGATGAACGCAGAAAAAGACATTTGCCAATGCTAGATAGAAATCAATGGATTAAAATCATGAAGGCGCAGCAGCTTGAACCTAGATTGGAAAATGTAATTGCAACAGAAAATCCGTGCAGTGGAAAACAGATAATGGTATTCCAAAAGGATGTTGTTGATGAGAAGGTACAGTATGAGTTACTTAGGGAGCAAATAAAGGAAAAGGTAGCAGAATATATGATGCCGGATAATATTTTAGTATATGAAAGATTTCCTTTATCAGCCAATGGAAAAGTGGATAGAAAGGTTTTGGTTAAGGTATCAGAGGATTTAGGTGAAGTTATTAAAAAGCAGGTAAAAGCAGCATCCACAGAACTTGAAAAACGACTGCTCGATGTGTGGACAAAAACAATGCATACAAAGGAGGCAAGCGTAGATGACAACTTCTTTACCAGTGGAGGGGATTCGCTTAAGGCAATTATATTTATTAATGCATTAAAAGAGCAGGAACAGTTGGAAGTATCATTACAAGAACTTTTTGAAAATCCGTCAGTTGAGCAGTTAGCCCAACTTATAGAAAACAGGGTGCAGACAGAAATAGTTGTAGATACAGAAGAAGGAGAACTGTAGAAATGGCAGAAAAAGTGAAAATATTAGTTTGTGGTGCCAGGTTTGGGCAGTTTTATATGGAAGCAATCAAGAAAAATGAAAAGTATGAGCTTGCAGGAATATTAGCCAGGGGGAGTGACCTGGCTAAAGCCTGTGCAAGACGTTATGAAACAGAACTATATACGGACTTCGAGGAAGCTTCAAAAAATATAGATGTTGTATGTATTGCGGTAAAAACGGGAGTCCTTGGTGGAAATGGGACGGAATTAGCAATTCGTTTTCTTGAAAAAGGAATTGCAGTTATTTTGGAGCAGCCGGTTCATTATCAGGATTTGACAAAGTGCTATCGAATAGCAAGAAAATATAAAACGGCATTTCATGTGGGAAATTTGTACTTGAATCTTCCGCAGGTAAAAAGATTTTTGTCGCTTTCGGATAAACTTATGAGGAGACAGCAATTAGCGTATATAAATGTTGATATGGCTACGCAGGTTTCTTATCCGTTTATTCGTATTATGACAGAACTCTTAGGTAAGACAAATCAATTGACAATAGCAGTTTTAGAACAGGGAAATGGTATTTTTCAAACCATGAGATTAACCTGGAATGGAGTAGAAATTCAGGTAAGAGCACAGAATCAGGAGGGAAATTCAGTTTCGGATAACTGTATGCATGTGTTGTTTCAGATAACTTTGGGAACGCAAACAGGAAATTTATTGTTGACAGATGCATGTGGAACTCTTATGTGGAGAAATAGAATGGAAATCCCCTCAATTTCTTTTGTGCCAGGGGATTTAGAGAATTGTGGAACTGAAGCAATGAGAAATGAACCAGTAAAAGTAATTAGCAAAGATAAGGGCAGTTATGGTGAAATTCTTGAAAATGTATGGACAAAGGCAGTAGATGCGGATATTGAAAAATTGCTTGAGATGAAAAAAGAAAGTAAGCTGATGGCAAAAGAAGGGGCATTAGAATTGTCGGCTTCTCAGAACTGGACAGTATTTACACAGGCACTTGGTTGTCCGGTAAAAATAGAGGAAACAGTTGTGCCGGAAAGTAGTTTTGAAGACATATTATCAGAATATCGCACAAATGCGAGTATGATGGAAAGGTATGAGCTTCTTACAATAGAGGAAACAAAAGAGGCTGTGACTGAACTGAATAAGGCATCATTGTGGTCTATTGTAAATTATTTTCAGGAAGAGGGGATTTTTCTTGAAGATGATAAAAAGGTCACAGAACAGGAAATTATTAACAGAATAGAGATAGACCATAAATTTGATTTTGTTATAGACAGATGGCTCCAAATTTTGGAAAAAAATCATTTAATTAGCAGAAAGGACTTATATTATAATGCAATTAGTGGTATAATACTAAAGTTAGAAATAGCTAACCAATGGGAAAAGGCTTTGAGGTTTTGGAAAGAACGTTTGGGGACCCAAGCTGTTGGAGAATATTTTTACTCAAGTGCCATGGCTCTTAAAGAACAACTGCAAGGAAAGGTAAAAGCGAATTATCTATTATATCCACAGGGAGATAGAAAAATTGCAGATGATTTATACCGTAATACTATGATTGCGTGGTATATGAATAGAAAAATTGCCAGTGAAGTAGCAAAGCAATTTAAAATAGCGGGTAAGCTAAAAATTTTAGAAGTGGGTGCCGGTACAGGTGCAACTTCTGATGTAGTTATAGAAGAAATAAAAGCAAGGGGGTTGGAAGAAGGATTAGAGGAGTATTGTTATACCGATTTATCACCGTATTTTCTTGTTCAGGCCTCAGATAGGTACAATCAGGCAAAATGGTTAGTTACCAGAGAATTAGATATTAATAAGGCACTTGACGAACAGGGAATAGCGGAACAGTCTTATGACATAATTATTGCAGCAGGAGTAATAAATAATGTGGATGACACCGTATTTACATTAATGAATTTGGCAAAATGTCTGAAGCAAGATGGAAAGATATATGTGTCAGAGGCTATTGGGGAATCTATACAAATGCTTATTTCACAAGTTTTCATGATGCAGAAGGCAACAGATGAAAGAGGAGGAGTAAATCAGACATTTATGTCAAGAGAAATGTGGGAAAAAGCATTTGCAGGTGCTAACTTGAAGTTGGAAAAGATGATGCCGGATGAGGGTCATAAATTGCAGGCTTTAGAACAGAGTGTATTTGTTCTTAGAAGGGATGGCGTATAGAATGAGTGAATGGTTTCCGTTTCAGGATAATATGGGAAAAAAGCGTAAATTGTTGTATTGTTTTCATCATGCAGGTGGTACAGCATCAGTGTATCGAAGTTACATAGGAGCATCGAACGATTTCACAGTACTTCCGGTAGAGTTGCCGGGAAAGGCAGTAAGAATAAAAGAAGATTTTATTGATGATATGAACGAACTGACGAATCAGATTGCCAATGCAATCTCATCTCATAGTGGAAATAGAGAGATATATCTTTTCGGACATAGTATGGGAGCAATTATTGCCTTTTTAGTTGCAACAAAGTTAGAAAAAAAGTACCACAGAATACCAGAGGCATTGATTGTGGCAGGCAGACAACCACCTCATTTTCCCAATGTAGATAGGTATCATTCTGATATGGGAACAGAGGAACTTTTAACGGAAATGATTCGGATAGACGGAGCACCCGAATATTTGCTTGAAAGCAAAGAATTACAGAATTTTGTTCTGCCAATGATAAGAAGGGATTACAAGCTAAATGAATCTTTTCAGTATAATAATGAGCATGTATCCTGCCCGATATTTGCGTATGCGGGCAGTGATGATGCAGATGCTTCAAAAGATGTAATGCAGTATTGGGCGGATGTAACGTCAGGAGAATTTTATCTGGATGAGATATCTGGAAATCATTTTTTTGTGACAAGTGAAGAAAGTCATTTTTTTGAAAAAATGGAAAACGATTTATGCAGGATAGAATTTATGGAGCGTAAGTCTGCCGGTTAAAATTGTAAACAGGGCATGGAAAGGGGAAGGAGAAAGATGGCTTGAATGTGCATATAAAATATGCTTGCATTATAGGATGTATTGCAATCGGTCTTTTAATATATTTTAGAGCTTTAGGATATATAATTATGTACATGAATTTTCAAAGGAAAATAAAAATGAAATCATATCATAAGGATTATCATTTTGTGGAAGAAAATCATATGCAGCTCTTAAATGGAAGCTTTTTATCTAATGGAAACAGGTTGAAAAGTTATTTCATTACAAAGAATACCGGAAATAGTAAGCAAGTGGTTGTTTTGTCAAAAGGACATGGATGTTTTATTACAGATTATAAAGAGATAATTACGGAACTTGTTGGGGATGGCTATGATGTGTTTTCCTTTGATATTACAGGAAGTGGAGAGAGTGAAGGTGCATATCCGGGTGGTTATCAACAGTGGGTGATAGATTTGCAGGCTGCACTTAAGGTGGTTAAGAAGCAATATGATGATATATATATTTTGGGACACAGTATAGGAGGGTATGCAGCAGCAGCAGTGCTTAAGGATTGTGATGTGCCAATAAAGGCAGTGGTAGCTGTTGCCCCTATAAATTCAGGAACAGAGTATGCAACTTATATGCATAAGTGCATTCCCTGTATTTTTACAAAACAAGTTTGGATTGCGATGCATAAATATGAATTGAAACATTACAAAGAATATGTGGATTATACAGGGGTAGCCGGAGTAAATGCTACGGACATTCCGATACTTATTGTACAAGGGAAAAAAGATAGGTGGGTACCTGTAAAATGTAGTATTGCAGGATATAGCAAACAAATTATAAATTCTAATGCAAACATTCTGTTTATTGAGAAGGGTAAGCATTATTTACTAAATGATGAGAATGTTAGAAGTAACATAAGAAAATATATAAAAAATATATAAAAGGAGAGAAAACGATGAAACAGGAAATGAAACTTACAGGAAAGGATTTAATTAACATAGGTATTTATACAGCAATATTATTTGTCTTAAATTTTGTGGCAATGTTTGCGGGAATTGTACCATTTTTATGGACGATTTTGCCTGGGACAGCAGCGTTGCTTACAGCGATTCCATTTGCAATGATGAATCTTAAAGTAAAAAAACCGGGAGCGATTCTTATTATGGGAGCAATTGTCGCATTGATATATTTTGTGACAGGTCAGTTTACAGTTCTTTTATTAATTACATTTGTTGTAGCTTGTATTGCATCAGAAGCAATTCGATTTGCCTTTCACTATAAGGATACTTTTGTAACAATGACAGTATCGTTTATTGCATTTAGTTTTGGAATGATTGGTTCACCACTTCCAATTTGGTGTTATGGTGAATCCTTTTTTACACAGATTGCGGAAAATGGTATGACAAAGGAATATATTGACACACTTAGAGGTTTTGCAACAACTGAAAATTTAATTCTCATGCTGATTTCTCCTATCATTGGCGGTATATTAGGGATGCTTATTGCAAAAGTTTTGTTTAAGAAACATTTTAAAAATGCTGGAGTAGTTTAAAGTGGAAAAAATTATGGACAGAGAGTTACAGAGTTTGAAAAAGGAAAATAAATATAAAAAATCTCTTGATCCGCGTGCAGGTATTATTATTTTATTAATATCCAATGTAGTGGTATTTATGCAGAAGGCAGCTATGGTAGGTACGATTTATGTGATTTTTATGGGAATCTTATTGTTGGTATATGGATGTCCGAAAAGTTGTATTAAATTTTACATAGTGCTACTGGGGATGATAGCAGTTCAAAGATATATCTTTCCGTATGCTCCGTCCTGGATTGTAATTTTGTTTGGAATATTTACGAATTATGGAAGAAGAATGCTTCCGTGTCTGATGGCGGGAATTATGTTGATAAAGACAAATACGATGCACAGATTTATTCTTGCAATGAGAAAAATGAGGTGGACAGAAAGTTTGGTTATTCCCGTTGCGGTGGCAATTAGATATTTTCCGGCTATAAGAGAAGAGTGGCAGCATGTGCATGAAGCAATGAAACTTAGAAAATTATCTGTAGCAGAAAAACTGGAGGGTTGTTTGGTTCCTATGATGCTTTCAGCAACGACCACTGCGGAAGAACTTGCACAGGCAGCAGTAACGCGCGGAATTGAAAATCCGGTCAGAAAAACAAGTTATGAAGAAATTAAGATTGAATGGATGGATATTGTTTCGGTTGGATTAAGCCTAATGGTAGCTATAATAGTTTTAGTAATTGATAATAGAGGTTTATTGTAGATGGAAAATAGTAAATGCATAGAAATTAAGGATGTATCCTTTTCTTATCTTGACAGACAAATACTGCATAATATTTCCTTAGAGGTGAGAAAAGGAGAATGTATACTTCTCTGTGGAAAAAGTGGCTGTGGAAAGACTAGTATTACCAAGCTGATTAATGGACTTATTCCTCATTTTATAGAAGGAAGTCATATAGAAGGACAAGTATTTGTAGAAGGTGACTTGATTGCCCAAAAAAAGATGTATATGATTGCGGAAAAAATCGGATCGGTATTCCAAAATCCAAAGAGCCAGTTCTTTTATTTGGATTCTGATAGTGAACTTGCATTTGCGTTGGAAAATAGAGGCATTGATTCCGATAGTATGAAAAAAAAGATTGATGAGACAATTAAAAGCCTTCATATAGAGGATTTGATTCATAGAAATGTATTTTCTATGTCTGGTGGAGAAAAACAGCTTTTGGCATTTGCATCTGTTTATGCGGGAAATCCTGATATATATGTTTTGGATGAACCATCGGCAAATCTAGACAGCAATGCAATGGAAAGACTAAAAGAACAAATCAGACTAATTTGTGCGCAAGGAAAAACTGTAATTATAGCAGAACATAGGTTGGCATATCTTTCCGAGCTACTAGACCGGGCAGTATATATAGAAGAGGGTAGAATTAAAAGAGTATACAGTAGGGAACAGTTTATGAGTTTGTCAGAAAAAGAACTTGCTTTAATGGGGCTTCGGACTACCAAAAAAGTCGTGTCTACAATAAAGCAAGAGCGGACAGACAAGAAGCAGGATGATTGTGATTTATTAGTTGATAATCTTGCTGTAGATAGAGGTGGAAAGCGGATTATTTCAAATATAAGTTTTGGAGTAAAAGCAGGAGAAATAGTGGGGATTATGGGCAAAAATGGTGTTGGAAAATCTACACTTTTACGATGCTTATGTGGACTTGAAAGTGAAGCAGAGGGTCAGATTTTCTTAAACGGAAAAAGAATAAAGAAGAAAGCAAGACAAAAGCAAATCTATATGGTTATGCAGGATGTTAATCATCAACTTTTTGGAGAAACTGTTTTAGATGAATGTGAAATGTTGTCAGATGGTGAGAATGCAGAGGAAATAATCAAAGTATTGAAACAGTTTGATTTACTTGATATGAAAAACAGACACCCATTATCTTTGTCAGGGGGGGCAAAAACAGCGACTGGTTTTAGCAGGGGCTATTCTCGGTAAAAGTAAAGTATTAGTTTTAGATGAGCCGACGAGTGGACTTGATTATGGACATATGAAAGAAGTCAGTGAACTTCTTCGAGAACTTGCAACCAGGGGATATATGATTTTAATTGTTACACATGATACGGAATTCCTCAATGCTACTTGTGATAGAAATATAGTAATCGGTCAATAAAAAGACTATTGCTGAAATCGGGGAAAATAATATAAAATATATTATTATGAGTAAACATTCCAATCTTGTAGAAAGGAAGCTATTACAAAAGAGAAGGAGGAAATTTAAGATGTATCTTATTATGGAAGTATTGATGATTATTTCAGTGGGAGGCTTGATTGGCGTAATGCAGGCAGGACTTACAGAATGGGAAATTGTATTGAAGTCCGTAGCCAGTCTTTTCTTTGTGCTGGAAGGATTTTTGGGGTATCGAAAAGCCAAGGGAAACAGAAAAGTTTCTTTCTATATTTTGTTTGCATTGATTGCTTCCCTGGGAGGGGACGTTTTTCTGGCATTAGATACCAATAAGGGGATCTTGTTTATTTTAGGAGTAGTAAGTTTTGCAGCAGCTCATGTAATGTTTTCCATTGCTTTTTCTAAAATGTCTAAGATTCGGAAAAGTGATTTTGTCGTTGCAGGAGTCATATTAGGAGTACTGCTTGTTATTATGAGTATAGGAACATTTGATTTTCAGGGACTATTTCCGGTGGTAGTGGCTTATGCGGCAATTATTTCATTTATGGTGGCAAAGGCGTTGTCCCTTTGGAAATGCAGAAAGGGGAAAGAACGTGTAGTAGGGCTTATGATAGCAGGAGGAGTTTTCTTCCTTATTTCAGATGGAATATTACTGTTCTGGATGTTTGGAATCGGAGTGCCAAGGATAGCCCAATATGCAAACTGGATTATGTATTATTTAGGACAACTGTTTCAGGCACGGGCATTAAACCAGAACTGGGAGGAAACGTAATGGAATAGGGACATTACGTTTCAGTTGAATTGAAAAAAGAGATATTTATCTCATTATATGAAACATATGTCAACTGCACAAACGTAGCCATTTTCAATATAGTTATCTTATCAAAAAAGAAAGGAGAACTATAGAAAATGAAAAAGTATTTGAAACAAGTTTTTTCATTGCTTCTTGCACTGATCGTAACGATTCCTGTGATGTCAGTTCCGGTAAGAGCAGAAAATGGTCCATGCTTAGAAGAAGATTATCCATTTGCCTTCATTACATTGGGGGATACCGTTGTATTTTCTGCAACAGAAGCAAACGATGTAGCAGGTGTTGCATATGATAAGGGAAGCAACACTTTGACATTAACAAATTATAATCAGCCAGGTACTGTGTTAAGTACCAATATGATGGGGGATGATTTTAAGCTAAACCTAGTGGGAGATAATCATCTGGCTGCCATAGCGGTTTGGGGAGATGGATGGGGCGGTTCCCTAAACATTTGTGGAAATGGAAACCTTACAGTCAATGAAACAAAAAGTCAGCAGTATGGTGTGAATTTGGTGGCAGAACACACTAGTTCCGTATTAAAAGTAGAGTCTTCCTGTAATGTTGTAATTTATGGTGGAAATGGTGGTTCCCCATTTAGCAGTTCTTATAATCTTACAGCGAATCCAATTGTGGCAAAAGGAAATGTAACGGACTTAGCGTTAGAGACAAGTCATCCATTTCAGCCAACAGAGGTATATGGAGGCTATTTTGATCCTAGTATTGCACCAGACACAAGTAGCATTTATACAAAAGCTGGTGATGATGGATTGTATATAATTACAACTATTACAGATATGGCTGGTAATACCAGTTACCGGATAGCAAAGTTACAAAGTTGTGAAGGTCTTGGTGCCGATTTAGCAGTTACAGTTGCAGATAACGCAACAGATGTTTCTGAGTATACAATGACAACACAGAATGCAACATATTATCCTACCAGTTCTATAAGTGGTGGTCCGTACTATTTAGTAAAGAAAACAGCTACAGGGGAAGCATACATTTATGATGGAAGTTATTATGAAAATGGAGCGACCTATACTGCACTTTTCCCGGTTTTAACGTCTTTTATGGATGTGAAAATACAGCAGACACGTTATCTTATGGATATTAACCATCCGGTGTCTAAGACAGAGAAATCTCTTTCTGCCACAATTGATGAGGCACTTCCAGATGGATATGAACTTCAAGGAACAGATGTTGAAGGTGTATATAATTTTGTTTCGTCAGCATCATCACTTACATTCACAGCAGTTGCCAGTCCGGTAGAGATAAAAGACGGTGTTGTAGATGTGTCAGGAGGAAATACTACAATTTCAGCAGAAAGTTTCCAACAGATTCTTGAAGCAAACAAAAACAGTGACATTACAATTAAGTCTAATAATGGTATTACCTTTACTTTTGGAAAGGGTACCATGTCAGCGGTTGCCAATGTTACAAACTATGATTTTTCTGTAGTACTTACAAAAAAATACGGAGAACTTGGAGCACTTCCAAGTGCGGTATCTCAAAATATTTTTGTTGGAGAGATTAGATACAACTATTCCGGTCAACTTCCTGCCGAAGCACAGATTCGTATTCCGGTAGGGGTAGCGTATGCAGGGCAGACTTTATATTATAGTCAGTTATTAGATGATGGAACTATCCGAAATATTATGTCAGCCGTTGTAGATGCGGAAGGATATCTTACCATTAAGCAGAATCATTGCTCAACATACTTGATTACTAAGGAAAAACTTCCGGAAACGGCAGGAAAGGATGCAGCGACTGGTACGAATCAGGCAACTGCAAAAGCTCCAAAGACCGGAGATTCTTCTATGATTCTTTTCTTCACAATACTTCTTATCGGAAGTATGGGAGCTGGAATTATTAGCATAAAAAAGAAAAATAGTTATAGATAATAAGAGGTGCCCTGTTTGAATAGAAAGAATTGTTATTCAAACAGGGTATTGTTCTCTTTTTTTACAATACGAATAAACTCTTCCACATCCTGCGAAGGGTTTAAGGCATACAAAAGTCCGTATGGAATCGGAAAATCCCAGTCCATGGGGATAGTAACCAAGGCAGGATGAACATCTTTCCAACAGTCCAGAGTAATCATAATATTTTGTGTCTGTTCACAACGATTAAATACATTAATGTCATAAAACTGAGGCGTGTCTTCAATGGTAATTTGTGGATGCTTGCGAATTTCCTCGCGAATACTATCCACCACAGCGGAATCGCCCTCTTTTACCATCATTAACGTTTCTCCGTAAAGGTCTTCTATGGAGAGGCGTTTTTTATTTGCAAGTGGGTGCTCCCGTGACATGGCGACACAGTGCTGATAAGTACCCAGCTTAAAAAAGTTACACAGATTCAGCCAAAGAGCAGAGTCGCAAACCCCAACCAGAAAGTCAAATTTATCTCCCAAAGAAGAAATTTCAGTTAAGATGTCTTCGTGATTATCTTCAAAAGGAACAATGTGCAGTTTATAGCCCGGAAACTTTTGATTTACCTGATACCACAAGTCCATAAAAGGTTTACAAGGGTTTAAGATAGAACTTCCGATACAGAAGGTGGTTTTGGAGGATTTCACAGCCTTTTGCGCTTCCTCAATGGCTTTTGCAGAATAGTCAAACATAAATTTGGCATGACGATAAATCACCTGTCCGGCAGGTGTCAGGCGGATACCCTGATTGGTTCGTTCAAAAAGTGTTACATTCAGATGTTTTTCCAGCGCATTGATTTGTTTCATTACAGAGGGTGGCGAGAGAAAGAGTTTTTCTGCTGCTTTATTAAAGCTACCACAGTTAATAGCATATTTTTCCAGAGCGGATGAAAATTATTTCAGTGGTGCATTGCGTGTGATTCCTGTTGGGAATACAGAGGTTGCAGCGCAAATGATTCAGGAAATAACAGGCGCAGACCTATTTAAAATAGAGCCAATACAACCTTATTCCAAGGACTATAACGAATGTATTGCTCAGGCACAGGACGATCAAAAAAGAGATGCAAGACCGGAATTAAAATCTTACCCGGACAGTTTAGACGAATACGATACAATTTATTTGGGCTATCCGAATTATTGGGGAACCATGCCAATGCCGGTATTTACATTTTTGGAGCATTTTGATTTGAAAGGAAAAACAATTTATCCATTTTGTACCCATGAAGGAAGCGGCATGGGACGAAGCGAACAGGATATCCGAAAATTATGCCCGGATGCAACTGTGGAAAAGGGAATTGCAATTCACGGAACGAATGTAAAACAATCCCAAGATGTTTTAAAGAAATGGCTAAAAAAGTAATAAATATAAAAAAGAGAGAAAGAGCGTAGGAGGAAGAAAAATGGTAAAACAGACAGCAGGCAGAGATGCGTTAAACGATTTTGCACCAAAATTTGCAGAATTAAATGATGATGTATTATTTGGAGAAGTGTGGTCAAGAGAGGATAAGTTATCTCTTAAAATGCGTTCTATCGTGACACTTACAGCACTCATCAGCAAAGGAATCGTAGATAGTTCCCTGACCTATCATCTTACAACAGCCAAAAAGAACGGGGTAACACGCACTGAGATGGCAGAAATATTAACACATCTTGCTTTTTATGCAGGATGGCCCAATGCATGGGCAGCATTTCGTATGGCAAAGGAAGTATATGCAGAGGAATGCAGTACAGAAGAACATGGCGGATTCTTTGGAATAGGAGAGCCAAATGTAAACTTTGCTCAGTATTTTATTGGAAACAGCTATTTAAATCCATTGACAAACCCAAAAGAAACCGTATTTATTGCAAATGTAACCTTTGAGCCGGGATGCCGCAATAATTGGCACATTCATCATGCAGATAAAGGTGGCGGACAATTACTTATCTGTGTGGATGGCGAAGGTTGGTATCAGGAAGAAGGCAAGCCGGCACAGAGCTTGAAACCGGGAGATGTTGTAACCATTCCCGCAGAAGTAAAACATTGGCATGGTGCGAAAAAAGACGGATGGTTCAGTCATCTTGCCGTAGAAGTTCCGGGAGAAAATACCAGCAATGAGTGGTGCGAACCGGTGACAGAGGAAGAATATAACAAACTGTAAGGAGAAAAAGGCATGAAAAAAGCATTAGTATTATACTATTCCTGGTCTTGTGGAAATACAGAGCGGATTGCAAAAATGTTGCAAGAAGCAACCGGAGCAGATATTCAAAAAATAGAGACAAGTTAGAAAATACAACGTTATGTATTGTAATATCTAAAACCTCACTCCACCAACAAAGCCACCTGTGTAATAAACTTAATCGGATCTGTATGTGCCGGGGGACCTTCGAGATAAATATGTCGACAGGTTCCCTTTAAAGAAAATCCGTATTCCTTCGCATATGCGATCAGTCTGTTGCGTATGTCAGGGATAGATTCATAGCTGCCGTGGTAAAAAATGCAGAGCGCTTTTTCTTCCGGCAGTCTTTGGATGTATTCGCCCTCACTCTGTGGCGGAACAGCGAGACAATAGGAAATCAGGTTCCGATCATCTAACGGATATTCGATAAAATACATGCGTTTGCTGGTGTCTGAGCCATATTTTCGCATAGCAGAAGGGATAATAAATATCCCGTAAATGCTCTTTTCTTTGATCTACGGTGTCAGCGTGCATCGTGCGGCGGTAAATGGTCTGTTCCGGGATCGTGACCGTATGGAGTTCAAAGTCATTGTCACTTTTTACACGCTGTTTCAGTTTTTCAATATTGAGATTTAATTCATCACGAAGCTTTTCTAAACGCTCGATCATAGGTTGCATATCGGTAGTTCCGTCGTAATATGCCTGGATATCGTCTAAAGACAGACCAAGGTTTTGCAGTACGCGGATTGTCCGTATTTTGGTCAGGGAATCTGCCATGTAGTAACGGTTGCCGGTAGCGCCGTCTTTCACATCAGCCTGTAACAGATTTTTTTCTTCATAATTCAATATAATTCTTTGAGTGATGCCAAGAGATTTTGCAATTTCTCCGATAGACATCAGTCGTTCGTTTTTTTTGATTCATAAAACCTCCATAAAGGCTGTAAAATTTAGAAAAAACACTTGCATCGTACACTAATGTACGGTGTAGTGTGATTATATAAAAAATGTAAAACTATGTCAATTTGGAAGTATGGATTCAAGGAGGTAAAATATGAAACAGACAAATAAGATAAGAAAGGGAATTGCCTGGATGCTTTGCACAGTGCTGGTACTTGGAATATTGCCGATGCTGCCACAAATGTCAATGCAGACATCTGCAGCAGAGAGTGCAGACAGCGTATTTATATATGGTGTGGAATTGCATGCGGGCAGTAAGGAGTATTTTAAGAATGGTGATACTGCTGCTAGCGGTGCAACAGGTACTTATGAGGACCATAGTGCATACTATAGTACGGCAGGTGAGCTTTGGCTGAATAATTTAGAGGCACATACGATCAAAGCGGATGGAGATCTTGCCATATATGTATGCAACAATCGGGCAACAAATATGAATACCGTGACCGCGGCACAGAATGAAACAGCGATAGAGGTAAAAGGTTATTTGACAATCTGGTATGGCGGTTATGGTGGCGTAACGGGCAGCCTGACGGTGGAAAGTGATGGAAAAGAGGCAATACAGGCAGATTCAGGCATGACTGTCACAAGTGGCGTGCAGGTAAAAGTTCAAGCGAAAAGTGGTGCTACAGCAGTCTCATTGGGAGGAGCTCTGACAATCAATGGAATTGGGACGAAGCTTGAAGCGGCGAGTGATGGCAGTGCGGGAAAAGGTATTGTTGCACAAAAGGGTATTTATGTGAAAAACTCTGCCACCCTGACAGCTTTTGGAGGTGCTGCTGCTTATGAGTCTCCTTCCGGTATAGATAAGAGTGGGTATGGTTATGAAGACTATAACGTATTTACCGGCGATGCTGCACCGGGAACACAGGCAGCGAAGGATACGGTATTAGATGGTTATAAATACATACGGATTGAACCGACAGGTGTTGCAAATGTTACGACACTGACTGATCTGAAGGCGGCAGCCAAAAATCAATATATCAGTCTTATCAATGTCATGAATGACATAACAATTACAGAGACGGTGTATGTCGGAAGGGCAGTGACGATTCAGAGTCCGGATGCATCTAATGTATCAAAGTTGATCAGGGGTAAGAATTATACAAAAGTAATGCTGGATTTTGATGGCGACAATGGTCATAAGTCAGATGTCGTTACATTGAAGAATATCATAGTGGATGGAAATAAGGACGGAAATACACAGACTGCATCACCTGCAATCAAATCCATTTATATTTTGGTAGATTTAGAAAGTGGCACCGTGATTGAGAATAACCATGCAAAGGAAGGTGCAGCCGTATATGTAAATGATTCTAGTACGGTGACCATGCGGGAAGGCAGTGAGATCCGAAATAATGTATCCGAGAGTGACGGAACGGTTTATGTAATTGGCAATGGTGGAAATTTTGAAATGACTGGTGGAACCATCAGTGGAAACACAGTTGCCGGCAATGGAGGCGGAATCTATGAATCCGGAGGTGGTTCTGCCCGCATGACCGGTGGAACCATCAGTGGAAATACTGCTAAAGGAAATGGCGGCGGTGTATATAATGTGGAGAAACTGTATGGAGGTACGATCACCGGCAACAGTACAAGTGGAAACGGAGGCGGCGTTTTCGTTCCTGTAAGTGGAGCATGTCTTTTAAACAATGATATCAATATCAGTGGCAATTATAAGGACGGTATCTGGAGTACAACAGAGCAACGCTATACCGGGGGAACAGTAAATAATCTTTATTTGTCAGATTTCGGGTCCAATGTATATGTGGAAGGTTCCTTAGTGGGAAATGCTAAGATCGGTATCACCAGTGCTCTCAAAAGTTATCCTGTTTCCATAGGTGGAGGAGATGCCATGTATGTCTATGGTAAAGGCTATGTCTTGAAAGAGTCTGATGTATCTAAGTTTGTCAGTGATCAGGATGGTTTCGTAATAAAAGAAGACAATAATGAGATTTTTTTGGATAAAATACGTGCTTCATTAAAAGCATCCGATTTTCAGTTTGAAGCACCACAGAGTCTGATCTACGACGGAAAAGCCAAGGAAGCAGAAATATCGAAAAAAGATGGCACTTCCTGTGGAGATATCACAGTAGAATATTATCAGGACGGAAAGAAAGTTACACCGGTCAATGCCGGAACATATACTGTAAAGATCAATGTGGCAGAAAATGATAATTATCTTGCAGCCTCCGGTCTGACAGACAGTAGCTGGACATTTACCATTGAGCCGAGAAAACTGTTAGTATCCGTTGTGGATGTTGTAATTGACAAAGGTGATGCAATGCCGGCACTTAACGTCAGAATAGATGGATTTGTAGATGGCGAGGATGAGAACAGCATTGCAGGCTTCAAGAAACCGATAGCAAAAGTAAAAGGAGCAGTTAATACAAACGATACAAATGTTAAGAATTTTGAAGTAACTTACAGTGGTGGAAATGCAACTGCAAACTATCAGTTCGTAGAAAATACAGTTGCAAAGATTATGATTAATGGTTCAGATACAACACCAAAAGAATATAAAGTCATCGAAGGAGCAGGTGGTGTATACACCTTAAATAAAGATAGCAGTTTTACTGTCCGTGTCGACGGAGAATATAAGAAATTTGTAGATGTTGAGATTGACGGAAAGGTAGTAGACAGCAAGTATTACACAGCATGGAGCGGTTCTACTTATGTAAAATTCAAAAAAGAATTTATGAACACCTTAGCAGTTGGCGACCATGCAGTCAGATTTATTTTTGAAGACGGATATGCGACAGCAGTATTGACCGTGGTACAAAAGGATGATGCAAATACGGAAACAGCACTGTCTGCCGATACCAATACCAATACCAATACCAATACGGAAACAGCACTGTCTGCCAATACCAATACCAATACGGCAAAAGATCAGACTGCTAATGCAACGGTAACTGCACTGAAGACCGGTGATACTTTCCAACCGATACTTTGGGCAGGAATACTGTGTGTTTCCGTAGCAGGAATGGTTGGAATCATAGCAGTGGATAAAAAGAGAAAGAAATGTCAGTAGGAAGTAAAGAATACGAAGTAACAATAAAAAGTGTGAATATGAAGCATGATCTGAGCCCCATCCACGGGAAGAAGTGGATGGGGCTCAGAGTTTTTTGAGGTAGTCACAGGGGGATGGGAAGGTGATAGGCAATGAAGATTTGATTAGAAAGCTTAGAGTAGGGGAAAGGGGCAACCTTTGCAAATGAAATGGAGATACAGTTGGACTCAACAGGTGGAGACAAGTTAGAAACCTCCGAAAAGCAGTTGAAGTCCTGGGTTGACAGTGTACAACAGTTACTCCGTTAAAACAGAGACAAACTGGCATCTTTTATCTAACCAATTCCCGATAAGCCCTACGGCTTTTCCCATAGTGAAGGCGGCAAGAATGGTTCCGATACCCAGACCATCCAGGTGTCCTAAGAAGAAAACAGTCAGACCTGCGGTAACAGCAAGGCAGATGACATCAAAGGATATTTTGATTTTCGGATAGGCAATACCACTGATTTGCGCAAGTTCCCGTGGAAAAAGATCCGTAGGGATGATAGGGAGTCCACAACGGTTAGAAAGTGCGATTCCCAAGCTAATCAGAAAATAGCTCATTATAAAGTAAAAAATACGCCATGGAAGATCATGTGGCAACGCTTGAATCCAAAGTTCATGAACATCTAAAAGTTTTCCAAATGCAAAACCAACAACAAAACTAAATAAATACTGTGGAATAAATTTTTTCCTTAATATCATTAAGCTCAGCACTAATAATCCTTGGAACAAATAAGTCCATGTACCAAGAGAAATATTGGAAAATACCTCAGAAAAAGCAAAAGGAACGCTGGAAATGGCAGAAATTCCTGCGCTGGAATAGAGCATCAGTACAACACCAAAGCTATTAATGGTAACTGCAATGGCAAGTGCCAATTCCCCACGAAAAGTACGAATCATGTTTTCCTTTAATGTATCATCCATGTTAATTCCTCCTACATTACTTACATTTTTAAATCTACTCTAGTATAGTGAGAGTTGAAATGAATAACAAATTGATAATTTTCATGGAATTATAGATTGTATCTATAATTAGGTGTATACTGATGGTTAGAGATAGAAGGGAGGCAATCTGGTGAATCTGTTTTATTTACGCTATTTTGTGACATTGGCACATGTGCAACACTATACCAAGGCGGCAGAGCAGTTATGTATCACGCAGCCAAGTCTTAGCCATGCCATTTCGCAGATGGAAAAAGAACTGGGAGTGCCATTATTTGAAAAAGTAGGAAGAAATACCACGTTGACACGATTTGGAGAGGAGTTTTTAAGTTGTGCGGAGCATACCCTTTCCACGCTGGATGAGGGAGTCGCTTCTTTAAAGCGTAGCGCAAGAGGGGAAGGATTGATTCGGCTGGGATTGTTGCGCCCGCTGGGAGTGGAGTTTGTTCCCCGTCTGGCAGCGCGCTTCTTAGAAGAACATTCGGATAAAGAAATTCAATTCACTTTTCATACGGATGTGACGCAGCATTTGCTGGAAGGATTGGCAGCACGAAAGTTTGACTTATTGTTTTGCTCCAAGCCGCAAGAAGAGTTAGGACTGACCGCAGTTCCCATTAGAAGACAGGAATTGGTTTTGATTACCCCGAAGAATCATCCACTGGCAGAAGAAAAATCCATAGACCTTGCCAAAACAGCACCGTATCCGTATGTTTATTTTGCAAAAAGTTCGGGAATTCGCGATGTAATTGATGAAATGTTTATAAAAAGTAAAATAGTGCCGAAGATTGCCTACGAAACCGAGGAAGACCAGGTGGTTGCCGGATTGGTTGCCCAGGGATTCGGAATTGCAGTGGTTCCGTATATGGACCTATTATTGAAACTAAATATTAATATTTTGAAAATCAATACACCTTCCTATGAGCGAAATTTTTATCTGGTAAACGATGACAGTGTATACATGTCACCGGCAGTAAAAGCATTTCAAAAATATGTATTGGCAGGTGACACATTTTCCATTTAAGCATATGCTATAGAAACAGCGAAGATGGAGAAATATATGAATTGTGCAAACAATAGAAGTCGTATAGATTTTGGACCCAATCCGTATATATTAAATGTGCCCCAAAGTACCATGGAAAATGAAAATTTTCGTACTACTGTTTGGACCGGATGTCATTTGCAAATGACATTGATGTGCATTCCGGTAAGAGGAGATATTGGGCTGGAGATACATGAAGATACCGATCAGGTCATTCGAGTAGAACAGGGAAGAGCCGTAGTGAAAATGGGAACCTGTAGAAGACAATTAGAGTATCAAAGAGAGGTTCGGGAGGGTGATACCGTGTTTGTTCCCGCAGGGACCTGGCATAATGTTATTAACGTAGGAAGATGTCCGCTAAAAGTATCTTCCACCTATGCTCCGCCAAATCACCCACGAGGAACGATACACACTAAAAAGTGTCATCAAAAATGACATATAAACAAAAGTGACAAATACAGTGATTATATTGAATAAAAAGGTTGAAATTGATAAGATAGATATAACAACCAAAATGACAGTTATCAAAGAAAGTATGGCGGTTATGGTGAGTGTAATACCAAATGGGGATACAAATATTACAGAGGAACTATTGAGTGAGGAATTACAGAATCGTGGAATTGTGTCGGGAGTTGACAGGGAATTATTAAATGAGATTGCAGAACATGGCATATACAAAAAAGTATATATTGTTGCGCAGGGGGAATATGCAACACCGGGAAAAGCAGGGTACTATGAGTTCCTGTTTGATAAAAACGTACAGCAAAATGTACCAAGGATAAACGAGGATGGAAGTGTTGATTACTCTCCGGTTATTCAAATGGTAGAAGAGGGACAGCTTTTGGCAGTATATCATCATGCCCAACAAGGAAAAAACGGTTACACGGTTTTGGGAGCGGCGATTGCTCCGGCACCGGCAAAAGAACAGCCGGAATTGGTTTGCAAAGGGGTAGAAAAAAGAGGGGATAATTATTATGCCGGTATCAATGGAAGAGTCTCATTGGATAGTAGAAGGCTGGAAGTAAAGAACCATCTGGTTATCGAGGGGGACGTAGGATACCATGGAAGGAAATCATGGATGCAGTAGAGCGTGTTGCATTTATGGATATCGTAGAGCAAATTTCCAAACTGCAAGAGACATAAAGTGAAAGTTTGAGTGTAATGAAAGACGAGGAAGTAATTATGTTAAAAGAATTAAAGGAAAATAAGATAATATTTTGGAGTTTATCAGTAATTCTACCAATTTTTTATGTGACTATTTTAAATGGTGGAATTGGCGGCGCAGTATACATAGGCAATCTGTTGGGTGCATATTTAATGGAATGTGTTTTTTATTTTATTACTAATTGGATATATGGAAGAATATCTAAAGAAGTGACAAAGAATAATTCTATTTCTCTTATGATAGGCTTTGTAATTTATGTTCTAATTATGGTAATTCAGTTTAGGGCAATTTAATTATGAAATAGTGTTAAACTGAAAGTTTGAAGTAGATACAACTATTGATTTAGTATTTTAGAAGACATAGTATCAGGGTTCTCATAGTTGACAATAGATTGGAAATAATTGTATAATATTTTTCAGTGAGTGTTGTTATAATTATAGTAAGTTTGTAAAATGGAGGAATCAATAATGGCATTTTTAGATGATTTTGGAAAAAAGATATCACAGGCAAGCCAGTCTACTTTGCAGAAGACAAGAGAAATGGCGGATGTAGCAAAATTAAATATGCAGATTACCGACGAAGAAAAGAGAATTAATGATACATATCTTGAAATCGGAAAGAAATATGTAGAATTACATGCAGAGGATAGTGAAGAAGCAATGTCCGGTATGGTACAGGCAATTGCAGACAGCAATAAGAAAATTCAGGATTTAAAGGCACAGATACAGATAATTAAAGGTGTAGTACGTTGTGAGAATTGTGGCGCAGAAGTAGCAAAAGAATCTGCTTTCTGTCCATCTTGCGGAAATAAGATGCCGGAAATCGTACAGCCAGTAGTAGAGCAGCCGGTAGCAGAAGCTAAGAAATGTGCAAATTGCGGAGCAACATTAGATAATGGTGCGCTGTTTTGTTCTGAGTGTGGAACAAAGGTAGAGTAGTTTACAGTATATGTAAAAATATTTTTTAATAAACGAGGAGGATGGTTATGCAAAAGACCAAATTAGGAGTTTCAGTAGGATTATTAGGAGCAGCGGCATATTTCAGCGCAGCATTCGGAGGATATGTAGCAATGTTTATCGTTGCCGGATATATCTTATTATTTGAGGAAAATGAATGGCTTAAGAAAGTAGCTGTAAAAGCAGTTGCATTAATGATTACAGTAGGTGTGATTATTACTACAATCGGATTAATTCCGGACGTACTTAGCTGGTTAACAAGTTTCTTAGCTGTATTTAATGTATATTTTTCAACAGGAACGATTGGTTCATTTTTCAATTCTATTACTGATGCAATTGATATTATTAGAACAGTGTTCTTCTTAATCTTAGGTGTTAAGGCATTAAATCAGGGAACAGTAACAGTTCCGGTTGTTGATAACTTAATCAACAAATATATGGCATAATTGGTGTTTTCAAACCACAGATAATAACGAAAAGAAGTTGTTGAGATAGTTTCAATGGCTTCTTTTTTTATGCAGTAGGAAATTAAGAAAAAATGGACAAAACAGTGGAAATTTTTTTAAGAAAATCCAATTAGTGGAAAAAGTAAAAGGAGTTGTTGAGAGAGATTCTCAATAGCTCCTTTTTACTTGCAGGCATATGGGGATTCGTGTATTCTCTATTTTGAGTTAGCAATTTCTAACCCATGAAGAGAAAAGCGAGGTACAATATGAAAAAAATAATAAGTGGAGTTTGTGTGGCGTTGGGTTTCATTTCCCTTGGGATTGGAATACTTGGAGTCATTCTTCCGATTTTGCCAACAACCCCATTTCTTTTACTTGCAGCAGCACTTTTCGCCAGAGGTTCTGAGCGGTTTCATCAGTGGTTTACAGGAACAAAGCTGTATAAAAAATACATAGAAAATACCGTGAAGAAGAAGGAAATGACCGTAAAAGCGAAAGTATCTGTATTAACCACCATTTCGTTATTGTTATTGATAGGATTTATTATGTCTCCGGTTTGGTATGCAAAAGCAATTATTGCAGTGGTGGCAGTATTTCATTACTATTACTTTTTGTTCCGTATCAAAACAGTGGAAGAACCCGACTTCCCAGAGGGTTGTGAGGATTAGAGGATATGGATATCAAGGAAAAACGAGAGAAAGAAAAAGAAATGTTAGGGCTGATGGTGCAGGTCTATTGTCGGGGCAAGCATAGGCAGAAAAAGGGATTATGTCCACAATGTGAGGAGTTACGGGATTACGCCTGGGTGCGTACCGACAAATGTCCGTTTATGGAGACAAAAACCTTTTGCAGTGCCTGTAAGGTGCACTGTTATGCACCTAAAATGCAGGAGAAGGTAAGAGAAGTTATGCGCTATGCCGGTCCTAGAATGTTATGGTATCATCCCTGGGCTGCCATAAAACATATAAAAGTTACCATACAGAATAAAAGGAAAGAAAAGAGGAACAGTCATGTTTCATAAGAGGTTATTACAGGAATTTCGAGACAACAACAAGTATGTAGTGGGGATGGTTATAACGCAATGGGTGATGCTGTTGGCAAATGTTTGTTTGATGTTTGAAACAGCAAAATTTGTTTCTGCCATGGTGGGCGGAGAACCTTTGCAAAACCATGGAATTACGTTACTGGCAGTGCTTGGAGTGGTAGTTTTGATAAGAGGGGGAATGTCTTATCTCAATAGTCGTTATTCCTTTCAGGCATCTAAAGTGGTAAAAGAACGACTTCGTACCTTGGTGTATGAAAAGTTAATGCGTTTAGGCAGCAGTTATCGAAAAGAATTTCAGACCTCCGAGGTAGTACAGATTAGCACCGAAGGGGTAGAGCAGTTAGAGATATATTTTGGAAAATATGTGCCCCAGTTTTTTTATAGTATGCTGGCACCGATTACTCTATTTGTAATCGTGGGCACCATGAATCTAAAGGTTGCCGTAGTGCTTTTGGTGTGTGTACCATTAATTCCGGTTTCCATTGTGGCAGTACAGAAATTTGCCAAGAAAATGCTGGCAAAGTATTGGGGAACTTACACAGAGTTAGGGGATTCCTTTTTGGAATGTTTGCAGGGACTTACTACGTTAAAAATTTATCAGGCAGATGAGCGTTATGCCCAAAAGATGGATGAAGAATCTGAGAAGTTTCGAAAAGTTACCATGCGTGTGTTAATTATGCAGCTAAATTCTATCAGCATCATGGACTTGGTAGCCTATGGCGGAGCAGCGGCAGGAATTATCTTAAGCATTTTAGAGTATAAAAGCCATGGAATTGACTTGGCACAGTGCTTTTTCATTATTATGATTTCGGCAGAATTTTTCCTTCCCCTTCGATTATTGGGCTCCTTTTTTCATATTGCCATGAATGGAAATGCAGCGGCAGATAAAATATTTCGATTAATTGATTTAGAGGAAGAACCGGTAAAAGAGGCAGTAAACGATATAAGCGTGGAAAAAGGCATTTTTCTGGAAAAGGTCGGTTTTGCTTATGAACCGGGGGAAACAATTTTACAAGATATTACCATAGAGGCAAAGCAGGGATTGACCGCGTTGGTAGGAGAGTCCGGATGTGGAAAGAGTACCATTACAGCCCTGATTATGGGGGAACAAAAGCCACAGCAGGGAAGGATTCAAATCGGTGGAGTGGAGCAATCACAGATTTCCTCAGAAAATTTACGAAAAAGAATCACCAGAATCCGTCATGACAGTTATTTGTTTGCGGGAACCATTCGGGAGAATCTGAAAATGGGAAAAGAAAATGCTACGGAAGAAGAGATGTGTGCAGCTTTAAAACAAGTAAATTTACTGGAATTTGTAACAGAAAACGGTGGGCTGGACTATGTACTCTTAGAAAAGGCATCGAACCTCTCCGGAGGGCAGAAGCAACGTCTTGCATTAGCAAGGGCATTACTACATAATAGTGACATTTATATTTTCGATGAAGCAACCTCCAATGTGGATGTGGAAAGCGAAAATGACATTATGGAAGTGGTAAAAGAGCTGGCAAAGACAAAAACAGTGCTCTTGATTTCCCATCGACTTGCTAATGTGGTAGCGGCAGAACGAATCTATGTGTTAAAAGAGGGAAAAGTCATAGAACAGGGACAGCATGAGGAGCTTTACCGACAGCAGGGATATTATCAAAAGCTGTTTCAACAGCAAAGTGACTTGGAGCAGTTTGGAAAGGAGGAGGCAGTTCGTGGATAAGAAAATGGTAAATATAGAGAAACAGCGAAGCGCAATAGGTGTCATGTTAGGACTGATTGGTATGATAAAGCCTTTGCTTGGAATTATGTTCATAGCAATTCTTATGGGATGTATCGGGAATCTTATGGCAACATTTATTACGGTGTTAGGTGGCGTTGGAGTCAGCAGTCTGCTGGGATATTTTCCAAATATATCATTAAAGGTGGTTTTTGCCATTATTATTGTGTGTGCGGTACTGCGTGGTATTTTGCGTTATACCGAACAGGCAAGCAACCACTATATTGCATTTAAATTGTTAGCACGAATTCGTCATCAGGTGTTTGCTTCTTTGCGCAACCTGGCTCCGGCAAAATTAGATGGAAGAGAAAAGGGGAATCTTATTTCCATTATCACCAGTGATATTGAGCTTTTGGAAGTGTTTTATGCACATACAATTTCCCCAATTGCGATTGCAGTTATTACATCCCTTGTAATGAGTCTTTTTATCGGTCATTATCAGGCTGGCTTGGGGATTTTGGCAGCGGTATGTTATGTCATTGTAGGAGCGGTGATTCCCATTATAAACGGAAGAGCCGGACAAGCCTACGGACAGGAGTATCGTAGTATTTACGGAAAACTGAATACTACGGTATTAGATAATCTGTATGGATTAGACGAGATTTTGCAGTACCAAAAACAGCAGGAACGTGAAAAGAAAATGGAAGGGTTTACCCAGCAGTTAGAGCAGGTAAATCATACGTTAAAAAAGAAGGAGTCCATACAGCGTATCAGTACCGATACGGTTATATTGCTGGCAGGAATTCTGATGATGGTATGTAGCGGGGCAATGGCAGAACGAGGCAGCATTACACCGGGAGAAGCCATTGTGTGTACCATTGCCATGATGAGTTCTTTCGGACCTGTGGCAGCCTTATCCGCCTTATCTAATAACCTGAATCAGACTCTGGCAAGTGGAAATCGTGTATTGAATCTTTTAGAAGAAGAACCAATGGTAGAGGATGTCCACAGTGAAGTGGAATTGCCAACAGGGGATATGTGTACGCAACAGGTTTCTTTTGCATATCCGGTGGAAAACCATCCTTCCGAAAAGGAGCAGATTTTAAAAGATTTTTCCATTCATATAAAAAGAGGAACCATTCACGGAATATTAGGAAAAAGCGGTTGTGGAAAGTCTACGTTGTTAAAATTATTTATGCGATTCTATGAAACAGACAGCGGTAAGGTGCTGTATGGAAAGGAAAATGTAAATGATATAGATACCAAAAGGCTAAGAGATGGTATTTCCTATGTGACGCAGGAGACATTTTTGTTTGAAGATACCATTGAGAATAATATCAAAGTGGCAAAGGCAGATGCCACCAGAGAAGAAGTGGTGGAGGCAGCAAAAAAGGCATCTATTCATGAATTTATTTCTTCCTTACCACAGGGGTATGATACGAAATTGCGTGAACTGGGAAATTCTGTTTCCGGTGGAGAACGCCAGAGAATCGGGATTGCCCGTGCATTTTTACATGATGCAGATATCATATTGTTAGACGAGCCAACCAGCAATATTGACAGTTTGAATGAGGGAATCATTTTAAAGAGTTTGTTAGAGGAAAAGAAGGATAAGACCATTGTACTGGTGTCCCATCGCAAGTCTACTATGGGAATTGCAGACGAAGTAACACAAATGTAATGGAAAAATTATCCAAACACTCTTGACATATTGCATTTCCAGTGATACATTTATATTAAGTTAAACGGTTAAGCAAACTTGCAAATTGTGCAGTTTGCTTAAAATTTACCGTTACGCTTAAACGATTAACCAGTCAAAATGAAAGGAAAGGCAGAGGAGAAGGATGAAGAGAAAAAGTTTAATGATTGTGTTGGCAGCAACCTTAGCGCTGTCCATGGGGGCAATGGGATGTGGAAACAAGGACACAGGAAGCAATGGAACCAAACAGGAGGAGTCAAAAGAGGATACCTTTACAGTGACCTTTTATGATTCAGACGGCAAGACAGAGTTAAAGACAGAAAAAGTAAAGAACGGAGAGTGCGTAACAGAATATGAACCGGAAAAAGACGGAGAGATTTTTGTGGGATGGTTTGCAACACCGCAGATGACACATCGATTTGATTTTTCCACTCCGGTTACCAGTGATATGAATATTTTCGGAGGATTTGTAACCTATCAGGAAGATACCAGAGGATTTGCAATTTTAGGAAGTGGAAAGAGCCCGGTATTAATGGAATCTAATTGGGGAAATGTCATTGGAGATGCCCAGAAAATGACAAAGGAAGACAAGAGTGATGCCAACTGCTACACCATTACCGTAGACCTGGCAGAAGGAGATGAGTTCCAGTTTGCAGTAGATACTTCTACCGGTTCTTCTTGGAAAAACCAGCGTGGATATGGATATTTGGATACCATTTCAAAGGATGGAAAAGACTACTTTGCTAACTCCGGCGGATTGGGAGACACCAGTACAAAACGTTCTAACATCAAGTGTGCTATCGCAGGAAATTATACGTTTACCTTGACTACCTATCCGGGAGAGGATACTTACGAAACAGATAATTCCAACTATACAGAGGATAACAAAGAAGCATTTAATATCAATCCATATGATGTGATTACATGGACATACAACGGGGAAAGTACCATGAGTAGTGAAGATACTCAGACAGATTATTATATTAAAGGAGCCAAAATTACCGGATGGGAAGATGTGTATTCCGATGAAACAAAGTTCAAAGAAGAAAATGGAATTTATACATTGACTGTCGACTTAGAAGAGGGAGACGAGTTTATGTTTACCTCTCTGGTAACAGTAGGGGATACCAGTGGCGTAGGAACAGAATATATTCGTTACACCAATATTCCGGTAGGAGATATGGAAAGTCAGTCTTTTGTAACAGGTACCGATAGTGCCAACTTAGTAGCAAGTCAGACAGGAACTTATACCTTTACCTATGATCCAGCTACAAAAATCTTAACCGTAAGCTGTCAGTAGTGTAAGAAATATTACACGGTAGGTCTTATGCAAACAAATCGTGTTTCTCAATAGGAATACGCTTGATGGCGTTTTCCATACAGGATAGCAGAACTTCTGCTTTTTCTGTGGTAAGAGTTGGCAGGTAGTAGACAGTTGGGTGGTTCTTGAGACAATCATACAAAGTCTGTTCTATCACCAGAATATTACGATCAGAAAGAGCAGAAAGATCTGCAAAATCCTTAACATAGACAATATGTTCAAAAAGTGGTTGTAAGTATTCCTTCCGTTCCTGATTAGGAGTATCTAACAGACAAAGCGTGTAAGGATTGTCATGAAAATGTTTTTTTGCCTGTTGTGCAATTTTTTCATAATCAGAATTGATTTGGAAAAACAGCGGGTCATTAATCATACAGTCCAAAGCAATCAACGGAGCAAAGTTATTGTCACCGATTTGTCTGAAATATTCGGAAGAAATATCGTAACACAAAATAGCATCTGCATGGTCAAATTTGTCCTTGTAGGTGTCACTTAAATAAATCAAATCATAGTTCTTTTCGTGGAGAAAAGAAGCTAGAAAATTAATAAAATGCAGTTGTTCTGCGTTTTTCAAAGTAGAAAAATCAGGAGATACATAAAGAGCAGCCATACCGCTTCTGTTCGTGGCAAGAGCCTTGGCAGATTGGTTGGGGGTGTAGCCTAACAGGTTGATTACCTGCAATACTTTTTTGCGGGTTTTGTCGCTGATACGTTTGTCACTTCTTTCGTTGATGACGTAGGAAACAGTGGCAACAGAAACTCCCGCTTCTCTGGCTACGTCTTTGATGGTAATGTTGTTTTTCATAATCAATTTGCTCCTTTTACTCCTGAGTTGTAATTTTGTTATATAGAATTTTGGAAAATTTGTCAACTAAAAAGTACAGGAAAGGAAAAAAGACATGAACGAATATGCAATGTTGCATATCCCAGATTCCCGTTACTGCTTTGCAACCGGAGAAAAGGAGCTGGTGCTTCGACTTCGGATGTCAAAAGAGGACGAAAAAGCAAAGGTTTTTCTGATTTATGCACAGAAGTATGATTTTACTTTTTGTCGGAAAAAACAACCGATGGAAATAAAATACAGCGATAAACTTTATAATTACTATGAAATCAAAATGCAGCTTACCGATGTGAGGTTTGCTTATATTTTTCAGATAGAAGAGGGAGGAGATACCTGGTATTTCAGTGAAGACGGTGTAACAAAAGAATATCGTTTTGAAGAAGGGTTTTACAATTTCTTCCAAATGCCCTATATTAATAAAAACGATGTAATGCATACCGTAGACTGGATGCGGAGTGCAGTATTCTATCAGATATTTGTAGAACGTTTTTATAAGGGGAATGAAAAAAAGGATACCAATTACATCAACATGAAGTGGGATGAGTTACCGACACCCAAAAGTTTTGCCGGGGGAGATTTGGCAGGTATCATGAAAAAAATGGACTATCTAAAAGAACTTGGTATTAATGCCTTGTATCTTACACCGGTATTTCGTTCCATTTCCAATCACAAGTATGACACCATTGATTACTTTACGGTTGACCCACAGTTTGGAACAAAGGAAGAGTTAAGACAGTTGGTAAAGTTGGCACACGACAACGGCATTCGTGTGGTACTGGATGCGGTATTTAATCATTGCAGTATGTATATGCAGCAATTTCAGGATGTGATGGAGAAGGGAAAAAATTCCCGGTATTATGATTGGTTTTTGATAGAAGGGGATGTGCCGGATCCGGAAAAAATGAATTACGAATGTTTTGCAGCATGTAATTATATGCCAAAACTCAATACATCCAACGAAGAGGTACAGGAATTTTTGTTAGGGGTTGCAGTGTACTGGATTCGGGAAGTGGATATTGACGGATGGCGCTTGGATGTATCGGATGAGGTATCCCATGATTTTTGGCGAAGATTCCGTAAGGCAGTGAAAAAACAGAAACCGGATAGTGTTATCATTGGAGAAAACTGGCACGATGCTTATGCTTATCTTATGGGAGATCAATACGACAGCATTATGAATTATGCATTTACCAAGGCATGTCTGGATTATTTTGCCAAAGGTGTTTTTTCTGCAAAAGAAATGGCAGAGAAATTAAATGCAAATCTGATGCGAAATATGGAACAGGTAAATCGTATGATGTTAAATTTATTGGATTCTCACGATACGCATCGATTTTTCAGTGAGGTGAATAAGGATAAGGACAAGATGCTTGCAGCGATTGCACTGGAAATGATATTTGAGGGAGCTCCGTGTCTTTACTACGGGACAGAGCTTTGCATGGAAGGGGGATATGACCCGGATTCACGAAGAGGATTTCCATGGAATCAAGAGTCTTGGGATATGGACTTCTTAGAAACCGTAAAAGAGTTGATTCGTATTCGTAAGCAACCGGTAGTTCAGTATGGGGAGATTCAGATTACCGAGGAGAAGGAAATGCTTCGGGTAGAGCGAAATGGTGAACAAAACAGGATTATACTTCGAATCAATATGACAGAAAAAAAGGACATTCCAAAGCAGGCAGAAGAAGTGGTGCTTTGTGAAGGAAATAGATTTTTAATTACTTTAATGGAGAATTAAAGGGGAAAGGATTGAGGCAAAGATGAAAAGAAAAAGTGCATTGTTTTTAGCAGTAGTAATGGGAATTTCCCTGTTGACAGGTTGTGGAGGAACATCTGAAAGTAAGACAGATGCCAAGTCCGGACAAGGAACAAATGGTGTGTTTACCGGAGAATTAGAGAAGAATGTAACAATTCGGGTACTGGAAAATGATACGGCAATTTCTAAGGGATATTTTGATGAACTGATAAATGCCTTTAACGAGGAATATAAGGATAAAGGAATTACAGCTGTAGATGCAAATATGGATCAGTATTTAGATCTTGCTAATGATGGACCTTATGGTTACGGACCGGACGTATTGTATCAGGCAAATGATGTGATTATGCAGTACGCAGAAGGAAAACATATTTATCCCCTTCCGGTGGAATCCATGGAGTGCTATAAAGAGATTCCGAAGACTGCATGGGATGCCTATAAGACAGAAGTAGATGGCAATACTTATTACTGCGGTGTTCCAATCAATGTGCAGACAGCAATGCTTTATTATCGTACCGACTTGTTACCGGAAGACTGGCAGACCACATGGGATAAAGATGGCAATCAGGTGCCGGATATGGTAGAAAACTGGAACGATATGTATGCCTATTCGTTACAAAGACATCAGGAAGATGCGTCCAAATACGGATATATGAAAGCCATCTATGATGTATATTTTTCCAGTGGATTTCTGTTTTCTTATGGAGGATATGTATTCGGAGATAACAATACCAATCCGGAAGATATTGGATTTTCCAAGGGAGAAGCAGAGAAGGGAGCATGGGTGCTGTCTCAGCTAGCTTCTGCCATGAACGAAGAATGTATTGATGATACTATTAATACCAATGCATATGGTAAGTTAGCAGACGGAACATATTTTGCAACAATTTCTACCCCGGATGTGTATTCTACCTTTTTAGATGAATTGGTAATGGAGTATGAAAAAGAGGGATTGTCCACGGAAGAAGCAAAGACAAAGGCACAAGAAAATCTGGTAATGACTACAGTGCCAAAATTACCGAAAAGTGGAGATTTGTCAGAAGAAAATCCAGAATTAATAGATGCAAAGACGATGGGTGGTGTAAATGGATATGCAGTGAGTGCTTATACCAAGGCACCAAATGCCAGCCTTGCTTTTGTGGAATTTGCGGCAAGTTACGACATGCAGGTAAAACGAAGTGAAATGTTGGGAGTGGCACCGGCAAGAGAAGATGCTGCTGAGCAGGTTGGAGGAGTATCCCAGTTATTGTATCAGAACCTGGAAAAAGGAACCATCGTTCTTATGCCATCCATTCAGGAAGTAGCGCAGATATGGACTCCGGCACAGACGTTTTTCACGGATATTGCCAAAGATGCATTTCGTAGTGAAAGTGAGAAAAAATATCCGGATATAACCTCTATGAAAGCCGGATTAGAGTCAGTAGATAAGCAGATTCACGATGCAATCTTTACGTTGAAGTAAGGAGAGAGGAAGAAATGAAAGAACGAATAAAAAACAGTAGTGGGAAAACAAGACTCTCCATGCTAGTGATGGGGGCAGGACAGCTTGCCTATGGTAGAATCGGAAAGGGATTGTTATTCCTGCTGGCAGAGATTAGTATTTTATATTATTTTATCAGTCGTGGTTTCGGAGACATAAAGGGATTTTTTACTCTGGGAGAGCAAAAAGGCGATGCCTGGCTTGGAATTCAGGGGGATAACTCCGTTGTAATGCTTTTGATGGGAATTTTTGCATGGATTGTGGTGGCAGCACTGATATGTCTATACCGTTGGAATGTAAAAGATGCCTGCCATATGCAGGAACTTCAACAGCAGGGCAAGCCACTGCCTACGTTTCGACAGGAACTTTCCAATCTGGTAGATAAAAAATTTTATGTAACGGTGTTGGTACTTCCTGTAATCGGAGTATGTGTGTTTAATATTCTTCCCATTATCTTTATGATTTTGATTGCATTTACCAACTATGGTGGAAATATTGTACCGCCGGAATTGGTAGACTGGGTAGGATTACAAAACTTTTCCAAATTATTGACATTGTCACAGTTTGCCCCTACATTTTTCAAGATTTTGGGTTGGAACCTTTTGTGGGCAGTGTTGTCCACTGCGTTAAATTATTTTGCAGGTCTTGGGCTTGCATTGTTATTGGAAAAAGAGTGCGTAAAAGGAAAGGCATTCTGGAGAGCATTTCCGGTACTTGCGTATGCCATTCCGGGATTTATTACATTGTTAGCTTTTAAGTTTATGTTTTCTTATGGAGGTCCTATTAATCAGTTAATTACCGCAAGTGGCGGAACTGCCATTGGTTTCTTGGATTTGGATGCAAAATGGACTGCGAGAATCATAGGACTTTTGGTAAATTGCTGGATTAGTGTTCCATCTATTATGCTTCTTGCAACGGGGATTTTATCTAATCGAGATACTTCTTTGTATGAAGCAGCAAAAATTGATGGAGCAGGACGTTGGAAGCAATTCCAGAAGTTGACACTTCCCTTTGTATTGTTTTCCACTATGCCGGTGTTAATCAGTCAGTTTATTGGAAACTTTAATAACTTTGGAATTTTCTATTTCTTACGAGGTGGACTGTATCTGGACGGATATTTCCTTGCCAGCGATACAGACCTGTTAATTAACTGGCTGTATAATTTGTCTATCGATAATAACTATTACTGCATCGGTGCAGCGATTAGTTTGGTAATTTTTATTATTACCTCTGTGATTTCACTGATTGTATATGTGAAGTCACCATCTTATCGAGAGGAGGACACCTTCCAATGAGAAAAAATGGAAAACCGGAAGAGTGGTGGATACCACAGTTACTTACATATTGCTGATAATAGTGGCATTTATTTTCTTTTTCCCATGCCTGTGGCTGATATTGGCATCTTTTTCAAAGTCGGGAACCATTTATTCCTTTGACGGATTTTTCCCGAAGGAGTACAGTTTTGCAAGTTTTGAAAAATTATTTACAGATACTTCCTTATATAACTACCCGCAATGGTTTTTTAATACGTTATTTGTAGCGGCAGGAAGCTGTGTCTTGGGTACGTTTTTAACTATATTGACAGCATATACTATGTCCAGATTTGAATTTAAGGCAAGAAAGCCCATTATGAAAACAACGATGGTACTTGGAATGTTTCCGTCTTTTATGGGAATGATTGCAGTCTATTTGTTAATGACGCAGTTTAATCTCATCAATCACTTATGGGGATTGATTTTGATTTACAGTGCAGGAGCACCTATGGGGTATCTCACCCAGAAGGGATTTTTTGATACTATTCCAAAGGCAATTGACGAGGCAGCAAGAATTGATGGGGCTACCAATTTGCAGGTATTTACCAAGATTAATCTGCCACTTTCCAAACCTATGATTGTCTATACGGCATTGACTTCATTTACCTGGCCGTGGAGTGACTTTATTTTGCCAAAACTGTTATTAAAAGAAAAGAATCTTTACACAGTGGCAGTAGGGTTAATGAGTCTTGACGAGACAGAGTTTGCAAGGTTTGCGGCAGGAAGTGTATTTATTGCGGTGCCGATTGTAATTTTGTATTTTTGTCTGGTAAAAAATATGGTAAATGGAATGGCTGCCGGAGCGGTAAAAGGATAAAAATATTATACATAATTTAGCAAATATTATATATTGACGTGTATATAGCCAGATGCTATCATTTTTAGTACTAAAGTACGATAAATGGAAATGGTGAATGCAGGGAGGCAGAACACGGATGAGTAAATTAAAAGCAAAGTTGCAAAAGATGAAGCTGGGAAAAAAGATTGGCTATGGGTATACCATTGTAATCAGATTAATGGTTATGTCTGGAATACTTAGTATTATTGGATTAACAACATTAGCAATAAAGTTTAATGGATATGTAACAGGAGCCCAGCAGGCTGATTTAGCGGTAAAAGAAAGTATTATAGATATTACTACTGCAGCACGAAGTATTCGAGAGATGGCATTAAATGATGATAAAAGCCAGTATGATACTTATAAGAAAAATGTAGAAGAAGAGCTTTCTGATGCAGGAGTACAGCTAAAAAGTTTAAAAAAGACAAAGATGATAGACGATGATTTGTATAATAAATATGTAAAGGCATTAAATGATTGGGGTACCGTTGGTTATGGCATTATTGAGCAAATAGAAAATGGTGATGTTGATGGAGCAACAGAACAGATTCTGACTGTGTGTACGCCGGCATTAAATGATTTGATGGCTTTAGCAGATCAAATGGATGATATTACGGATAAGGAAACAACAAATGCTGTTGTGACAAGTAGAGTAATTGCCATTGTTGATGTAATTATAGTTATTGGATTTATCATTTTTGCAAGTATCGTAGCCAAGAATGTAGGTGGACTTATTACTTCTTTAATTATTGAACCACTTCATGATATTGAGGATGTGGCGGCAGAACTTGCAAAGGGCAATCTGCAGAGTGGGCTAAAGTATCATTCGGATGATGAGATTGGAAATCTAGCCCATAGCTTGCGCAAATCTACGACAATATTATCTTCTTATGTAGGAGATATTTCAAGAGCAATGAAGGAGTTTTCTAATGGCAATTTTGATATACAGCCGGAGGTAGAATGGAAGGGAGATTTTGAAGAGATTTTAGCATCTTTTATGAGCTTCGAAAAGAGTATGTCAGAATTGGTAAAAGGGCTGCAAGGAGTGGCGAATGAAGTGTCAGATGGTTCAGGTCAGGTAGCAGCAAGCTCGAATGATCTTGCGCAAGGAGCAACAGATCAGGCGGCAGCAACGGAGGAGCTTACAGCATCCTTAGCAAGTGTTTCCGAACGAGTAGCCCAGAACGCAGAAAATGCCAAGGAAATTAGTAAAAAGGTTGAAACGCTTGGGGAAGAAATTGTAAATAGTAATGGTAAGATGGCAGAGATGGTTTCTTCCATGGGAGAAATCAGTAATTCTTCACAAGAAATCAGCAAAATTATTGCAACCATCAATGAAATAGCATCACAGACGAATTTACTAGCACTAAATGCATCCATTGAAGCAGCCAGAGCCGGAGAAGCAGGAAAAGGATTTGCAGTTGTTGCAGATCAGGTGTCATTGTTAGCGGCACAAAGTTCGGAGGCAGCAAAAGAATCATCAGCACTAATTGAATCCTCTGTGAAGGCAGTTGAAAAAGGAATGGTTATTGCAGATGAAACTGCAAAGCAGTTAGGTGATGTAGTTGAAAATTCTAAAAATATTGTGCAGAATGTAAATGAAATTGCAGAAGTCTTAGATTCACAGGCTGTAGCAATTGAACAGGTAGATCAGGGTGTAGAACAGATTAACGATGTAGTACAAACTAATTCAGCATCTTCGCAACAGTGTGCAGCCGCTAGCCAGGAAATGAGTAGTCAGGCAGAAAATTTGAAAGAGTTAATTTCAAAGATAACTGTAGTTTAGAAAATGTAAGGAGCTTCTATTGGAAAAACGTAGAAGCTCTTTACATTTTCTTTTTTTTGACTTAAAATAGTTAGGAACCGAAGTAATAAAAGGAGAAATGAAAATGGAAACAGGAAAAATGATTAATCGAATTTCCAATCGTCTGCGCAGACGTTCCAGAGAGGTACAGGAGTCTATTGGAATTAGCGGAGCACAGGGAAATATTTTGAATTATATTTTAGTAGAGTCTGTAAATCACTCTGTTTATCAAAAGGAAATAGAAGCAGAGTTTGGGTTACGCCCCTCTACGGCAACAGAAGCACTGAAAGCTCTTGAAGGACAAGGGTTAATTTGTCGAGAGGCAGAGCCTCATGATGCACGTTATAAAAAAATTGTATTTACGTCTAAGGCACAAGATATTAAAGCCGTTTTGCGAAAGGAAATTGAAGAATCTGAGAATTTGTTGCTGAAGGGGATAACAGAAGAGGAAAAAGGAGAGTTTCTACGCATTGCGGAAAAAATGCTTGAAAACTTAGATACGATGCAAAAGAAGTAAAGTAAAACAGGAAAGGAGAAATACTTAATATGGAAGAAAATGAATTAATGGAAACGATGAAAGTATCAAAAGCAGTAGCTAAAATGGCGATACCAAGTGTTATCAGCAGTCTTGTAACAGTAGTTTATAACATGGCAGATACATTCTTTGTGGGACAGACTGGAGATCCATTGCAGGTGGCAGCGGTTAGTCTGACAAATCCCATCTTTATTCTGTTGATGGCATTTGCAAATATGTTTGGTATGGGTGGCAGTGCAGTAGCCTCCATGGCAATGGGGGAGAAGAATGAAAAACGAGTGAAGAACACATCAGCCTTTGTGACTTATGCTTCCCTGGGAGTGGGGATTTTGTTTGCACTGGTATTGATTATTTTTATGCAACCAATATTGCACATATTCGGAGCAAATGCACAGACGTATGAATTGGCAAAAGGGTATACGTTTCATATTTCCTATGGGGCTCCGTTTGTTATCTGGTCGGCAGTAGCCAGCTTTATTGTCAGAGCTGACGGTGCCAGCAAAGAAGCAATGATTGGAAGTATGATTGGAACCATTGCGAATATCGTGTTAGACCCTGTTTTTATCAGTGGACTTGGAATGGGAGCAGCCGGAGCAGCCATAGCAACTACAATAGGAAATATTATGGCAAGCATGTACTTTTTGTGGTATTTTTTGAAAAAGAGTAAGGCATTGTCCATTCATCCCAAATATTTTACTTGCAGGGAAGGGGTTTTAACACAAATCTGTGCCGCAGGACTACCAACAGCTATATTTTCAGCACTAATGAGTATATCTACCATTATATTAAATCAAATATTGGTAGCATATGGTAATGCGCCGGTAGCGGCAATCGGAATTGTTTTTAAGGCAAATATGTTTATTACATTCCTGCAAATGGGGCTGGCAAACGGAGTGCAACCACTTTTGGGATATAATTACGGTTCCGGCAATCAGGAGCGATTTATTGCGATAGAACGATTCACTAAGAAATGTTGCCTGATTGTAGGAATTCTTGCAACAGTATTATTTTTTGTATTGAGAGAACCGATTATTCAGATGTTTATTAATGACAAGGATACGGTGTATTATGGGGTAAAAATGCTCATTGCCTATATGCTGTCAGGACCGGTAATCGGAATACTTTTTGTAAATATGAACTGTATGCAGTCTACGGGAAATGCATTTCCGGCAACTGTTTTATCCATACTTCGTCAAGGTTTGTTGCTTATACCAATGTTGTATTTATTAAATGCAGTATTCAAACTTAGCGGTGTAATCTATGGACAGGCACTGACGGATTATATTGCAGTGTTACTTTCAGTGTACCTTTGGAGACGGAAATCTTGGAAAATGAAATCATACATAGTATAATGATAGGAAAAGGGAAGGAGAAGGAGGATGGAATATACAAAGATTGGAAATACAGAAATAGAGGTTTCAAAATTATGTGTTGGATGTATGAGTTTTGGTAAGGCAGGAACCATGCATGACTGGACATTGAATGAAACCCAAAGTGAAGAAGTAATAAAACATGCCTTAGACTTGGGGATTAATTTTTTTGACACAGCCAATGGATATTCTGCCGGAACCAGTGAGGAATATCTGGGAAAGGCAATCAAAAAGAATGTAGCCAGAGATAAAGTTGTTATTGCATCGAAAGTCTATTTTAATGAAGGACGTTTATCCAGAAAGGCAATTTTAAGAGAAATAGAAGGCACTCTTACACGCCTTGCCACAGACTATCTGGATTTATATATTATTCACCGATTTGATTATGAAACACCTATGGAAGAAACGATGGAGGTACTGCATGAGTTGGTAAAAGCAGGAAAGGTGCGGGCAATCGGTGCTTCTGCCATGTACGGCTATCAGTTTTACAATATGCAGTTAATCGCTAAGGAGCATGGATGGACTCCGTTTTCTACCATGGAGAATCACTATAATTTATTGTATCGAGAGGATGAAAGGGAATTAATTCCTATTTGTAAGCAGATGAATGTTTCTCTGATGCCATATAGCCCTCTTGCAGCAGGGCATTTAGCAAGGGCAGAGTGGACATCGGATTCTTTGCGGGGAAAAACAGACCGGGTAGCAAAGGGAAAATACGACCGCATGGAAGAACAGGATATGCATATTGTAAAGCGAGTTCAGGAACTGGCAGAAAAACATCAGTGTAAAATGTCTCAGATTGCCATAGCATGGCAATGGGCAAAGGGCGTAGCAGCACCCATTATCGGAGCAACTAAGGCGCAATATTTGGATGATGCAGCAGGGGCTTTACAGGTACAGCTTACACTGGAAGAAGTTGCATATTTGGAAGAAATGTATGTGCCACATCCCATTGTAGGTGCAATCGATAAGAATCCGGAGCAGGGAGTTATGCTGTTGGATGAGAAAAAGTAGGGGTTAAATTAAATATTTTAGTCTTCAAAATTGTTCATATGAAAAGGGACTATCGCTTTTTACGGAAATTCATTCGTATAAGCGACAGCCTCTGACTTGACAACAAAAGACAAAATATTTACAATAAAAAGAGTTTGAGGGAAGAATTAGATAGGGAAAAGTAAGGGAACATCCGGTTCTGCAATTCAGCAGACTGCTAATTCGGTAATTAATTCCAGAAAACATAAAAATATAAAACAAAATATGGCAGGGAGGAAGTATGGCTGATTTATTAGAGAGATTGCGGTATACCATTCAGGATATTTTAGGGAAAAAGTCATATGCAGAGACGCAGATGCAAAAGTATCAACGAGTTGTGGAGGGGATACAAGAAAAACTGAAGCAAATGGAAGATTTAGAAGAAGTAATTGCACAGATAGGAATTGATTACGACTATCTGGAATTAAATTCGTTTTCTGCATCCGGAAAACTGAGCAGTACTTATGAGGAAAAGGAATCACAAAACCGTGCAGCAGTAGAATCCATTGAACAGCATTATAACATTGGTGTTTCCTATGTAAAATCAAAATATCAGGAGGCACAAAATCAGTATGAATACTGGAAAGGAGAAGCGGAACGGGAAGACCGGGAAATGAAAGTTTATGAAAAACAGTATTATGAAGAACTGGAGTTGCAGAAACGTCAGGAAGAAGCGCGCAGAAGAGAAAGGGAGAACGAGAGACAAAATCGAGGAAGGGGAAGGTTAAGGTAGAATGAAAGTAGTGAAAGTATCAGGCGCAGGTATGAATTCCTTAATGGGAGATTTGCAGAGTATACAGGAGAAGATGGAATCTTCTTATCAAAAAGTAAAGCAGTTGAAAGAGCGAATAGAAAATCAGGGAGATTGGGAAGGAAAAGAACGAGACACTTTTTTGACCTATTTTAAACTGATGGAAGAATATCACAGATATTTTACTGACAGTTGTGGAAAGAATCGGGAAAATCCACTGAAAGAAGCAATGGATGCCTTAAAAGAGTTAGAAACGCATGTAGACAGTTTTTATACAGAATTTCCGGAATATCGGAATATAGAAAAAATTTGATGGGAGGAAATAAATGGGAGAAGAAATCAAAATCGGTAAAGAGGTACTGGATTATATATCAGAACTGGGAACAATCCAGGAAGAACTGGAAGAAGCATATGCATATGCAGTTAGGTGCAAGGACAATGTTTCCAAGGGAGCTTACAAAGGAACGGCAAGAGATGAAATCAATTTGTTCTTTGATTCCCTTGAAAGCCATATACAAAGAATGTTATTCTTATATCAGGCAGCGTCCTCCTATATCACTAATGCATACCAGACCATGTATTACAATGAGGAGCAGTTGGTGGACTGGGTGATTGAGCAGATGGGAGGGGCAGAACATACATGAATGAAGAAGTAAAGCGAGTCAGCCAGTTCTGGGAGGAAAAGTTTGGTTCTAATGTAGATAGTATGTATTATGAAAACCGATTGCTGGAGATAGACCTTACATTGCAGGAATGTGATGAAATATTGGAAGAGGTAGGATTGGGAACCGGTTTTATTTCCAAGGAGTCAGAGCTGGAAAATCTGTTGGAAGATAAGAGAACGCTGTGGAATTATGTATTGGCGTTGCCGGATTTTATAAGCAGTTATCTGGACGAACCTTTCTGTAAAGCGCTGAACCAGCATGCTACGGAAACTATCAGCGTGATTAAGATGGAAGACTTTTCTGTAAATGCAGGAGAGGACAATCAGATAGGAATTACGGAAAGCTACTACGACCCATATCTGGGAGAATATAAGGGAAACCAGACAAAAACCACTTTCCGGTTTGCTGATTTTTTAGGAACCGGCTATTCAGAAAGTGCAAATAAGGATGGTTGGATTGTTACAAAGAGTGGATATGTGGAGGCGTTTGCGCAAATATTTGAAGCCCAGTATCATGGAATGAGGGAAATAGCGGAAGAGGAATTTAAGAAAAGGGGAATCACAGATTACGAAACCTACATAGACAGTTTTTTCCATCAGGGTGAATTTGACCACAGAATGGATAAGCCGTTTTTAAGTTTTGTTTCTTCGGTATTAGATATTACTGTGGTAAAACCCATGATTGAGTCATCTATCGAAAAAGACCTCATTACGGGAGAGGACTTAAGTGATTTGGAATGCCAGTTCAAACTGGTGTTTGCCGGTGTAGACATGGCGACGCTAGGGGGAGCTATGGGGGCAACCAGATTGTCAGAAATGGGAATGAAGGAAGCACTCAAAGCTACAGGAAAGACGGTAGCAGTAGAATTTATGGGAAATACGGCAGTATGTGGAATCGGAGCCATAGGACAGGCATTTAACTGGCCGATACCGGTTACGATTATGTTAAGCCTTGCCACGGGAATCACGGTAAGCTGTATAGGAAATAAGTTGGTATTTGAGGGAGAAGGATTTCGTAGGGAAGTGCCTATTGAAGAGGTAGAGGGGATAAGACAGGGGGAGAGTGGTAGTAAAGCTGATGTATTAGCACAGAATAGGGTAAATGGAAGAGCTTTTGAACAACAAGAATTTGCTAAATTTAGTTCTCAAAATAGTAAAGCAGTTGAACAAATTACTGTTAAAACACCTTCTGGTGTTAGAACAAGAGTTGATGCAATTGGATTAGACACAAATGGAAATGTTGTAATAAATGAATATAAATCATCATTGACAGCACCATTAACAGATAATCAAAAAATTGCATTTCCTGAGATTTCTGAAAGTGGAGCAACTGTTGTTGGAAAAGGAAAAGGCATATTCACAGGTGGATACCAGATTCCGCCAGGTACAAAGGTAACAATAATTCGACCAGAGTAGGAGGTATTATGTCGGTAGTTGATAATAAAACGGTAGACGGTGTTGCATTAACTGATGATAAGAATGGGATAATTTTATTGATAACTGACCATGTAGATTGGAGTGATGAATATCGGCATCTAGTGATGTTGCAAGAAAAGATTAATGTATATATTACCTTTTTTGAAGAGAAGCAATATGAGGAAATCTACAAAGAGGAAGAAATAGCATATGGAGTTATAGAGATTCATTTCTTACATAATTTAACTGTTAATGCAGAAAAATTTTTACAATCAGTTCAAAATCAAGTTGCTGAATTGGGTATAAAGATACAATATTGCGTTTCGCAGGAGGAAGCAGATGAAATTAGATAAAAATCAGCAAAAGCAATTAATTAGTGCAATATACATTTCTTCGGATAGCAGAGGATACAAAGCAAAGACAAACACCATTTACAGGGTAATAGATAAGGCTTTTATTCATTGCGATTTCCTTATTGTAAATTCGCAGAAATTAATTTATAGAATTTATATTAAAAATTATGATTATGATGATATTTTTTGGAAGATTATGCAAATGCCATCTAATAGTAAAAAAAATGATTCGCTAAGGGCAAGTGGTGCTTTTAAGGCTCCTTCGGTTTTGTTGAAAAAGGGGGAAGTAGAACTTACGGAGAAATATGAGGAACAAGCAGAATATCTTGTTGGATTAGTAGATGAATGTAGTCGTAATTTCATGGAAAAGTATGATATTGATGAGTATGTTATTGAATGTGAAGATGGTATGGATAAGGAAGTGCTAAAATGTCTAGCTTATATTCATATGAATAACATTGAGCAAGCTGTAAAAATAGCACAAAGTTCGATTAATGACGGTAATAGGGGGAATTATGAGAATGGTGGAAAAGCTTTTTTTGAGTGGATACTGATGGTTTAATAGGTATATTGATTTATTCGAAAACAACACAAATTTCAACGTAACAATTTTGTCACATTTCCCTTGACGCCCCACAAATATCCATGTTACAATGGCACCCACTAGGGGGTGTAAGGGGGATGAAAAATCCCCGTAATACCTAAACAAAAAACAGAATCGGGAATGTTCTATTGGCGACAACTGCCATGGAGACATTCTCGATTTTCTGTTACATGGCAATCCCGATAAAACTGTCCCAAAGCATAACATATTTTGGAACAGCAGAAAAAGTTATTCCATACCACATTTCTCCCAACGGCTCTGCCGGTGGGTGTTTTCCGGCTTATGCCATCTTTTGGCGGCATAAGCCCTTTAACCTGCACTATTTTCGACCCTAATATTTTTCTTATATTTTCTAAAAGTATCTTCTTTCACATTTCCCCAACAAGCCCTAAAAAGTCTATCATGGGTAACTCCTCGACTTCGCTCTTAAAATCGCACACAGGGGCAACACAGGCTCTCACAGGGGCAAGAGAAAGTTGTTTTGTCTGTCTAAAAAATGAATTTGTGCATATTTACGGTTTTTTCTCTGTTTTTGGTCTATGGCATAAAGCCAATTCTGTCTTCACATCGCCAAAGTTTCCTCCGATTTTTCAAAAACAAAAATTTTGACTTGCAACTGTTCTTTTTCAGAGTTAACATCACACACCACGAAGGAGATTTCTTCTGCTTCGTGTCCTGTGTTCTGCAGGATGTATCCATCTCCATGAAAGTCAGCGGTGTTCCTTTGCGGAATACTTTGTGCCTGACCAGAA
>JAAYPT010000061.1 GCA_012519695.1 Clostridiales bacterium
AACTTAATCACAGGAGGTGGTCCATATGGACAATAAAAGTTTATCACACACAAAATGGAAATGCCAATATCACATTGTATTTATTCCGAAATACAGAAAGAAAATTTTGTATGGAAGAGTGAGAAATAATAAGCACGTTATGTAAATACAAAGATGTGGATATTATAGCAGAAGCAGTTTGCGTGGATTATATACATTTAAGTGTAGCTATTCCACCTAAAATTAGTATTGCAAATTTTATGGGATACTTAAAAGGGAAAAGTACATTAATGCTTTATGATAGACATCCAAAATTGCAAAGTAAATGGGATAAAGCATTTTTGGCAAGAGGGTATTATGTAGAAACAATTGGTAATATCACAGATGAAGCAGTACAAAAGTTGGATCAGTTTTGGGTGTTGTGCTTTGCAGAGCAAACTTTGAAGCCAGCGTGTCTGCATATAACACTTATGTTGAAACAGTCTATGGTCCGATGGGCTTTGTGAAGTATGCGGTGTGGGTCATTGTCAGTTATGTGATTTCCCTGTGGCTTCTGGGGCGTAAGGTGAGAAGCATGGACATGGTTGAAAGTCTGAAGGACAATAGAGAGTAATAAGATGTGATATTTAGCAAAAAATGTGAAGTTTTTGTGAAATTAGCACTCAACACTTGACAGTGCTAATAATAAGTGTTATAGTACACCTAGAACAAAGGAAGAGGAAAAATAAAAGAAATACCAAAATCCCAAGTTCCATTGAAAATGATAAATTTAAAAATCACGGCACACATTGTCGTATATGACGAAGGAGGAATGACTTATGTTGATGCCTAGTATTTTTGGAGAAAATTTATTTGATGATTGGATGGACCTTTCGTTCCCGGATGTAGACAAAGTTTTGTATGGAAAACATGCAAAGAACATGATGAAGACCGATGTCAAGGAAACCGATAAGGGTTACGAGGTTGCCATAGATTTGCCAGGATTTAAGAAAGACGAAGTTACGATTCAGTTGAAGGATGGCTACTTGAATATCAGTGCCGCTAAGGGACTTGATAAGGATGAGAAAGATAAAAAGGATAAATACATCAGGAAAGAGCGTTATGCAGGCAGCATGAGCAGAAGCTTTTATGTTGGTGATATTTCGGAAAATGATATTCATGCAAAATACGAAGATGGTATTTTGACATTGGATATCCCGAAAGAAGATAAGAAAGCTGTAGAAAGCAAACATTACATTGCTATTGAAGGATAAAAACAGCGTAGATTAGAAAAGAGGCGATTTCGCATGGATAAGAATCCAAAGCATCCATTGAAGAAGAAAAAGGTAACAGCCAAGCTTAATATGGCAGACCATGAAGCTGTAGCAGAAGCAAGAGAAGCTCACAGCGCGAAGAAACATCACTAATTACTAAAATTTAAAAAGAAAAAGTTCGGAAATTTCTCGAAAGAGTTGTTTCCGAACTTTTTTGTGTAATAGGAAATTGTGCTCAAGTTATACTTCCTGTGCCAATGCTTTCATTTTATTTAACGCATTAGCAACCGGTGGCAGTGCAATAATAATTAATGTAATAACACCTTCGGTAAGAAGGTAAGAACCGTTGTATACCAAAGAATAAATCGGTGCACTCATACCACTGCCCTTTGCATAAGAAGCAAAGAATAAAAGACCGGATAAAAATGCAAAGAAATATCGACCAAGGACTCCTGCAATATAGCCTTTGATTAATCCGTTTTTCTTTTTCCAGAAGAAACCGGAAATGCCAAGAGAACCAAAAGCAAGAGGATAATCTGTAAAAAACTGAGGAATGGAATAAAAATACGGTTCCATGACGAACTGAAGTAATCCATAGGCAACAGCGGCTGTAATTCCAATATATGGTCCATACCAATACCCAATCAATACTACAAACAACATACTAAACAAGGTAACGGAACCTCCCATTGGCAAAGAAAACGGCTTTATAATAGAAGCGACCGCTGCTAATGCCAGAGCAACGGCAGAAAATACTAATTGTTTTGTGTGAAATTTACTAGATGATTGACTCATAATAATGCCTCCTTTTTCCCTATACTATAACATTAATTCTCAAAAAGGGAAAGAAATCGCGAAAAATAGCACTTTTATGTAATAAAACATTAAAGCATTGAAAGAAAAATATTGCAAAATGAGTAAAATCATACTAAAATAAGAATGTTGATGATTAAATATACTAATTATAAAGGAGAATATCTATGAGCTATGTTGATGAAGTGCTGGAACGTGTAATTGCGAAAAACCCAGCAGAACCTGAATTTCATCAGGCAGTAAAAGAGGTTTTAAATTCTTTAAGACCAGTAATTGAAGCAAATGAAGAAGTATATCGTAAGGAAGCGTTGTTAGAGCGTTTAACCGAGCCGGACAGACAGTTTAAGTTCCGTGTACCTTGGGTAGACGATAAGGGACAGGTACAGGTAAACACAGGTTACCGTGTACAGTTCAACAACAGCATTGGACCATACAAGGGAGGATTAAGATTACATCCTTCTGTAAACCTTGGAATCATCAAATTCTTAGGTTTTGAACAGATTTTCAAAAACTCCTTAACCGGACTTCCAATCGGTGGCGGTAAGGGTGGTTCTGATTTTGATCCTAAGGGAAAATCAGACCGTGAAATCATGGCGTTCTGCCAGAGCTTTATGACTGAACTTTGCAAATATATCGGTGCTGACACTGACGTACCAGCAGGTGATATCGGAACAGGTGCAAGAGAAATCGGTTACATGTTCGGACAGTTCAAGAGAATCCGTGGTACATATGAAGGTGTATTAACAGGAAAAGGACTTACATATGGTGGATCTTTAGCTCGTACAGAAGCAACCGGATATGGTTTATTATACTTTACAGAAGAAATGTTAAAGAGCAACGGAAGCGACATCAAAGGTAAGACAGTATGTGTATCCGGTTCTGGTAACGTTGCAATTTACGCAACAGAAAAAGCACAGCAGTTAGGCGCAAAAGTTGTAACTGTAAGTGATTCTACCGGATGGGTATATGATCCAGAAGGAATCGATGTTGCATTATTAAAAGAAGTAAAAGAAGTAAAACGTGCTCGTTTAACAGAGTATGCAGCAGCAAGACCAAGTGCACAGTATCATGAAGGACGTGGTGTATGGACAATTAAGTGTGATATTGCACTTCCATGCGCAACTCAGAACGAGTTATTATTAGAAGATGCAAAAGCATTAGTAGCAAATGGTTGTATGGCAGTTGCAGAAGGTGCTAACATGCCTACTACTTTGGAAGCAACAGAATACTTACAGCAGAACAAAGTATTATTTGCACCAGGAAAAGCTGCAAACGCAGGCGGTGTTGCTACATCTGCATTAGAAATGAGCCAGAACTCTGAAAGATTGAGCTGGACATTCGAGGAAGTTGACAGCAAGTTAAAGAACATCATGGTAAATATCTTCCACAATTTGGATGATGCTGCAAAACGTTACGGCAAAGAAGGCGACTATGTAGCAGGTGCTAATATCGCGGGATTTGAAAAAGTTGCAAACGCTATGATGGCTCAGGGTGTTTGCTAATTAACATATAAGAGCTAAGTGGGTTTTCCCAGAAGGGTTATGGAGAAGGTTTAAATAAATAGTAATGCCAAGAGTTCCGTAGACAGAAATGGAGAGTCTGTTTACGGAACTTTTGTGTTATAATAGGGAAAACAAAGAAAAGAGAACAATCACATGAAAGAAAAAGAAAATTTTATGCAAAAAACATGGGTAGTGTGGCTGGGTGCCCTCATTTGTTGCGCCTTGTGGGGCAGTGCATTTCCCTGTGTAAAAATCGGATATGAATTGTTTCATATTTCAGCAGATAGCACGGCATCTCAGATATTGTTTGCAGGGTATCGTTTTACTTTAGCCGGAATATTAACGCTGCTTATCGGAAGTATATTAGAGCGAAAAGTCTTATTGCCCAAGAAAGAAAGCCTTGGAAAGATATGCTGGTTAAGTATGCTTCAGACGGTCGTACAGTATTTGTTTTTCTATATAGGTCTTGCAAATACAACCGGTGTGAAAGCATCTATCATTGAAGGACTAAATGTATTTGTGGCAATCCTTGTGGCAAGTCTTATTTTTCGCCAGGAGATGCTTACAGGAAGAAAAATACTGGGGTGCGTACTTGGGTTTGCAGGAGTAGTACTTATTAATCTTACCGGAAGTGGCTTAGATATGAGTTTTCATCTAAAGGGAGAGGGATTTATTTTTATTTCCACAGTTTCCTATGCCTTTTCTTCTGTATATATGAAGCGGTATTCCCAGAAAGAAAATCCCGTAGTACTAAGTGGCTGGCAGTTTTTACTAGGCGGCATAATCATGAGCATTTGTGGTACCATGGCAGGTGGAAAAGTAAGTGGTTTTCATGTAACTTCGGTGACAATGCTGATATATCTGGCACTGATTTCCGCAGTGGCATATTCCTTGTGGGGAATTTTGTTGAAATACAATCCCATTTCCAAGGTTGCCGTATTTGGATTTATGAATCCGGTATGCGGCGTGATTTTGTCTGCAATTTTATTAAAAGAGTCACAACAGATGGGAATAGAAAGTATTGCGGCGTTGATTTTGGTATGCCTTGGGATTTATATTGTGAACAAACCGCAGAAATTATGTAAAAATTAGACATGTTATAAAAAATGAGCAAGAGAAAATACATTGTTTCCTCTATTTCATCATTATATAATTTTAGAAAGAGATAGGAATAAGAGGAAGGTGTTAAGATGCGAAAAGCAATAGAGTTACAGGGAGTCTGGCAGTTTGAGTTAGACGGTGACAAAAAGGGGATAGAAAAACAGGTTTTTCATAGAAAACTGGCAGATACCATTTCTCTGCCGGGAACTACTTCCATGGCAAAAAAGGGAACTTACAGTGAAAAAAGAGAAATCGGATGTTTAACAGACCCATATCTGTTTGAAGGATATGCCTGGTATGCCAAGGATATCACGTTAGAGGAAGAGGATTTACAGGGAGAGATTGTGCTGTATTTAGAGCGTACCCGAATGACAAAAGTATGGGTAAACGATGTGCTTGTGGGAGAAGCAGACAGTTTAAATACACCTCATCAGTACAACCTGACAAAATATATTACAGAAAAAAACTTTCATTTAACAATATTAGTGTCAAATGTGGATTATCCAACCAAAGGCGGACATCTGACCTCGCCGGATACCCAGACAAACTGGAATGGAATCATTGGAGAGATTGCGTTACATATTTATGAACCGGTGTATATTTCCGGATATAGAGAAAAAGGAAGCCACACTGGAACTTACCACGGTAAATACAACGGATGCAGAAAAAACATTGCCACTTCATATCAGTGCAGAGTTAATGGATATTCATGGAACAACCGGGAAAAATGCTCCGGAGGCAGAAGTTTCTGCTACGTTTAAAGTGGGGACAGCAAAGACCACAGTTACCTATGCATTAGGAGAAGATGCAGTCCTTTGGAGTGAGTATTCTCCGGTTATTTATCAGTTGACCGTTGCAATTTCAAAAACGAAGGAGAAAACGGTTACAATCTTTGGATTGCGTAAGTTTTCTACGAATAAAACGGAATTTTTAATTAATGGAACCACTACGTTCTTACGAGGAAAGCATGACGGCTTGATTTTCCCGTTAACAGGAGCAGTACCCACAACGGTAGAAGAATGGATTCGAGTAATGAAAATATCTAAAAGCTACGGAATCAATCATTATCGTTTCCACATCTGCTGCCCACCGGACGCAGCCTTTGTTGCAGCAGATTTATTGGGAATTTATATGGAACCACAACTTCCGTTTTGGGGAACCATTACCACACCGGAGGATGAAAATCACAACGAAGCAGAACAGCAATATTTATGAGTTATATGTATATCCACAAGATAACGTGCAGGATTTGTCAGTGCCGACCATAGGTGAAGGAGAACATCAGGTGTGTCTGACCAAAGACTTTTATGAGGCAAAAGAACTGTTAGCACAGGGAAAACATGTTTTGTATCTGCCGGAAGAAGTGGCAGAAAGCCTGGAGGGATTTTATTGTACAGATTTCTGGTGTTATCCGATGTTTCGTGATATCTGTAACTGGATGAAAAAGCCGGTGGCAGTAGGAAACATGGGATTACTGATTCAAAAGGATCATCCGGCATATGGTATGCACCATGCGATTAAGTGAGATTCAGGAACGTAGCGAAGTAAAACAGTTTACCAAATCCCTGATTTCCTATATGACATCAGAAGAATTTTCGCCGGAACAAGTGTTAGATATGGAAAAATTAGAAAAAACATTTATAAAGTAAGAAAAAAGAAAATCGGAAGAGAAACCGGTATGGCACGAACCGCCGTGTGTTCTCTTCCGATTCTGTATGAAGTGTTTCAAAAATATTAAGAAACACTCTTTTTTATTTGTTGTAATAACTCTAAATCGGATGAAGTTATTTTCAGATTAGAGCAATAATTCTTTCCTTCCGGGGTAGTTACGTTGATTTCAATAATCGTACCTTCTGTTATGCCATCATTGGTAACTGCACGAAGGAATTTTGGAAACTTTGGGTGATTGGAAGTAAATTTCTTCCATGCATTCATGAATTGAAAAAGTTGAGCTGGATTCATTCCCATAATTTCATAATCCTTTCTAATAAAATAATAAAGTAAATTTGTATTTATTTACGTTTATACTGAACAGGAGTCAAATGTTCGTCCAGGGAGCAGAACTCATAACCTTCATCTGCCAGTGTTTTTAAAATAGTTGGAAGTGCCTTAAAGGTGGCATTTTTGCCTGCACCGTCATGCATTAGTACCACCGGCTGGTCGAAGTTTCCAACATTGGTGCATACATTTTCCAAAATATTTTCGGTGGTAGTAAGATTGCTGCCGTCTCCGGAGCTTACATTCCAGTCATAGTAGATAAATCCACGACGTTCCATTTCTGCAATAATATCATTTACAACAGCAGTTTTTCCATTGGTGCTGCCTCCTGGAAAACGGAATAAGGTAGGACGTACACCGGTTTCTTCATATACCCAGTTATACACTTGATTAAAATCCTCTAAAAAGGCATCCACAGACTTGTAAATTTTATTGTAATCATGGCTGTAGGAATGAAGGGCAAGGGTATGTCCGCGGTCTACGATTTCCTTCAAATAGGAAGTATATTCTTCATTGTCGGTATGTACCACGAAAAAGGTCGCCTTTGCATTGTATTTGTCAAGTAAGTCTAATACTTGCGGTGTTAAGTCAGAAGGACCATCATCAAACGTCAGATAAACCTTCAAATCAGAGGTGTTATCATCTGAAAAAGTAGCACCTGCATAAAGGTCCGGATACTTTTTCTCATAGCTTGAGGTGGTATCGTTCTTTTTATCATCAGAATCTTCATCTTCGGAATTCACCGTATTTTGGCAATCGGCAAGCTGGGTTGTCAGTTCATTGATATATTCTGTTTGTCCCGAAATAAAGTCCTCTTTTTCCTGTAACCGGGTGTTTAGGTCAGAAACATTGGATTGCAGTGTTTTATTTTCGGATTTGGTCTTTGTAACTTTTTGCTGGTAAGTAAAAAATAAAAGTCCACCCAAAATAAGCAGGCTGACAAGTAACAATGATAATATAATAACTGGTAATTTTTTCTTCATAAAAATCTCCTTTATATGCTAATCACAACCAGTTTAGTATATCGGATGGCAGGGAGTTTTGCAAGGCGTTCTTGTATATTATTCCAGGACAGTGTAAAATAGAAGAAGCAAAAAAAGAAACAGGAGAAGGATATGAAATTCATTCATATAGCAGATGTACATTTGGGAGCCGCACCGGATAAGAATACACCGTGGGCGCAGGAAAGAAAAAATCATAGCCGGAAGGCATTTGAACAGGTAATAAACATAGCCGAAGAAGAACAGGTAGACTTACTGTTGATAGCAGGAGATTTATTTCATCGTCAGCCTTTGCAACGGGAATTAAAAGAGGTTAATTATCAGTTTTCCAAGTTATCCCATACACAAGTAGTATTGATAGCAGGAAACCATGATTTTATTAACCCGGAATCTTACTATCGTACCTTTCCGTGGGAAAAAAATGTTCACTTTTTGAAAAAAGAGAGTGTAGAGTATGTGGAACTGCCAATGCTTCGAACCAGAGTGTATGGCTTAAGTTATTGGCACCGTGAATTGCCGGAGGCATTGTATGACAACATTAAAGTAGAAGAGGGAAGCTTTTTGAATATCCTTTTGGCGCATGGAGGAGACGAAAAGCACATTCCGTTTCAGTCAGAGAAGTTTCAACGAATGGGATTTGACTATGTAGCATGTGGACATATTCATAAGCCCATGCAGTATATCGAAAATCGTGTAGTTATGGCAGGAGCATTACAGCCGGTAGATTGCAATGATATTGGAGCACATGGATTTTTCATGGGAAATCTAACCAAGGAAAGATGTCAGGTGGAATTCCATCCATTGACCTACTGTGAATATGCGGTGATGAATTTGAAAGTAACCAGTGATATTACCAATGGGGCATTAGAAGAGTTTGTGAAGAAGAGATTGGAACAGGCACCGGAATATATGATTTTCAAAGTGATGTTGAGCGGATTTTACGACGGAAGTGCCCCCATTGAGACAGAGCGTTTGGAAAAGTTAGAACGAGTCATTCAGGTGGTGAACCAATGTCAGCCGGATTATGACTTCGAGCGGTTAAAACAGCAATACAGTCAGCAACTTATCGGAAAATATATCAGTGCCATGGAACGACTGCCGCAGGACGAAGTGGCGAAACTGGCGTTATATTATGGCGTAGAAGCTTTACTGGATAGTTAATAGAAATAAGAGGAACTTGTTATGAAGATTACAGAACTTCAGATAAATAATTTTGGAAAGTTTCACCAGAAGAAAATAGCAGTCCATCCGGGACTCAATGTAATTTATGGTGATAATGAAACAGGAAAGTCCACCTTGCATCAGTTTATTACCGGAATGTTATTCGGTATGGAAAAACAGCGTGGAAGAGCGGGAAAAAATGATGCATATCAGCAATACGAACCTTGGAATAGTAGCTCTTATTATGCAGGAGCGATGCGTTTTCAGGTAGATGGGAAAAGCTTTCGCATAGAGCGTAATTTTTATCATAAGGAAAAGACAGCCACCTTAAAAAATGAGTTGGATGGAGAAGAACTTTCCGTTACCCATGGTGATATGGAAATGTTACTGGGAGGAATGAAAAAAAGTACTTATGAGAATACCTATTGTATTCGACAGGCAGCGGTAGAGACTGGAAAAGAGTTTTCCGGTATCTTACAGAATTACTTTGTAAATGCATCTCATACCGGAGACAGTGATGTGAATCTGACCGGAGCACAGAAGAAGTTAAAAACAAAGCAAAGGGAACTGGAGCAGAGTTATCGCAAGGAATGGGAAGAGCGAAAAAGTGCCTGTGAAAAGCTGCAATTGGCCGGAGAGATTGCGAAAAAGGATTTAAAGCAGTTAGAACAGCAACTGGAACAGCTAAAGGCAGAGGGATACCAGACACAGATTCTATGGCAGAATCCGGAAGGGATTCCAATGGAAAATGAGACGAATCCTATGGCAGAGTTTTTACAGCAGGAGCAGGGAGAACGTCAGGAAAGACGTTGCAAGAGAGGCAAAGGAATTTTCGGTGGTGTGACACTTGTATCAGCTATATTGGCAGGAAGCCGATTGGTTGGAAAAGGATTAGCTGCTGCCATATCTCCAATATTTTTCATTGAAATATTATTGCTTATTGCAGGGGGTATAGGTGTTATTTATTTTCAAAAGCAAGAAGAACATCTGCGCAGAGAGAGGAAAGCAAAAGAAGAAGCAAACCGTGGATTGCGTGGACAAAAAGAAGAAATAGAAGAAAAAGAGTGGACAAAGAAGCAGGCAGTTGTGCAAATGCTGAACCAGCAGAAAATAGAAAAGAGCTCGTTGCTTTCCAATCTTACAGAAGAAATAGAAGAGACAGGAAAGAAAAGTGAAAAAGAACAAGAGTTAGAACGACAGATTGCAGCCTGCCAATTAGCACTTCAGATGTTGCAGAAAATATCCGAAAATGTATATGAAGATACCAGAGAACAGTTAGAAGGTGAGATATCCGGTATATTGTATTCACTCACAGGAGGAAAGTATGACCGAATCACGTTAGATGATGATATGAATCTGGTAGTATGTCAGGAAGGAAGAACACTTTATCCATGGCAGTTAAGTCGAGGAACTATGGAACAGATGTATCTGGCATTGCGTTTAGGTGCTGGAAGATTCTTTACACAGGAAGAACCATTGCCGGTATTGCTGGATGAAGCATTTGCGTCCTTTGATGAAAAACGTTTAGAAAGTGCGTTGAAGTGGTTAGCGGCGCAGCCGGAGCAGATATTCCTTTTTACCTGTCAAAAGCGGGAAATGGAATTATTAGATAGAAATGCAATACCTTATGGAAAGATTTGGCTGCAAAACATATAGGAATGAGGCAAAGTATGAGTAAGAAAAAGAAGAAACGGAAGAAGAAATATCGTGTATTTTGGTTTTTTGCCAGAGTACAGATACTATTGCTGTTAATAATTGCAATTGCCCTTGGTGTATATTATTTTGGCGGATATGCCCAGAAAGTAAGTGAGTTACAGGCAGATGCCAAGCGGTTGGTAAGTCAGTCGAGTGAAAGCACGTTTCGTTCGGTGCAGACCAGTATTGTTTATGATGCTAATGGTCAGCAGATTTCTACCTTAAAAGGAGAAAAAGATGTTTACTATCTGGAATATGATCAAATACCGGCATATGCAACAGCAGCAATGGTAAGTATCGAAGACAAAAAGTTTTACCGCCATAACGGAATTGATGTAAAGGCGATTATTCGTGCGGCAAAGGCAATGATAGAAAACGGCGAGGTAACCCAGGGAGGAAGTACCATTACCCAGCAGTTAGCGCGAAATGTCTTTTTGAATCAGGATGTGAAATGGGAACGTAAGGTAGAAGAAATGTTCATTGCGGTAGATTTGGAGAAAATATACAGCAAAGACAAAATTATGGAATTCTATATGAATAACATATATTTCGGAAATGGATATTACGGAATTCAGGCGGCAAGTATTGGATATTTTAATACAGAAGTGAAGAATTTATCTCTCTCTCAAATTGCGTTTTTATGTGCAATTCCTAACAATCCAAGCCTGTATGATCCGATCCAACATTCGGATAATACCATAAAGCGGCGTGACCGAATCCTCGACAATATGCTGGAGGATGGAAAAATCAGTCAGAAAACCCATGATGAGGCAGTGGCAGAAACCATTACGCTAAACCGTCCCCAAAAGACGAAGAATGACTATGTAGAGACTTATACATATAACTGTGCCGTACGGGCAATTATGGCGCAGGAGGGATTTCAGTTTCAGACAGAGTTTTCCAATGAAGAGGAAAGACAAAACTACGAGGCTAATTATAAAATAGCATATGAAGACTGTCAGAAGAGCTTGTATACAAAAGGTTACCGGATTTATACATCGATTGACTTAACCATGCAGCAGCAGCTTCAGGATGCGGTAGATTCAAATCTGGCAGAGTTTACAGAGCAGACAGATGATGGGGTCTATACATTGCAGGGCGCAGCAGTATGTATCGATAATCATACCGGATATGTGAAGGCAATCGTAGGAGGAAGAAATCAAAACTTAGCCGGCTATACGCTAAACCGTGGATACCAAAGTTTCCGTCAGCCGGGTAGTGCCATTAAGCCATTAATTGTGTATACACCGGCATTAGAGAGACAATATACACCGGATACCATTGTATCAGATGCCAAGATAGAAGATGGTCCGTCTAATGCAGGGGGAAGTTATGAGGGAGATATTACACTTAGACGTGCAGTAGAAAAGTCTAAAAATACCGTGGCATGGAATTTGTTACAGGAATTAACACCAAAGGTTGGATTATCTTACTTAAAAGAAATGAATTTTTCTAAGTTAGATGCGAAGGATGAAAATCTTACCAGTGCTTTGGGAGGGTTGACGAACGGTGTTTCTCCTATTGAAATGACGGCAGCTTATGCAACGCTGGAAAATGAAGGAAAATATCGAGAGCCTACATGTATTGTTAAAATTACAGATGCAGATGGAGTTACCTTGTATGAGAATCAAATGGAGGAAAAACAGGTATATAAGGTAAATGCTTCTCGTATGATGACAGATATGCTGGTGAGCGTTATGCAGGAAGGAACCGGAAAGGGATTGGCACTAGACAATATGCCATGTGCCGGAAAAACAGGAACTACCAATGACAATAAGGACGGTTGGTTTGCAGGATATACCAGTTACTATACAACCTGTGTATGGGTAGGATATGATATGCCAAAAGAATTGCCGGGATTGTCCGGCGCAAGTTATCCGGGGGCTATCTGGAAGACATTTATGGAACAGATACATCAGGGATTGGCACCAGTAAACTTTAATCCATATATTGATGAAAACAAACAAAATTTGAACAATCAGGAATATTTAGACGGTGTTCAAGAAGAAGAAGGAGAAGAAGATACTCCTTAGAAAAACAAGGCTGTGACTTTACGATAATTGTGGTAAGTCACAGCCCTTTGTGTATTAGATGTTTTCGTCTTTTAAAGTTTCCATGATATTTTCTTTTTTTATCTTATTCATAGAATACAGCATAGTAGCAAATACAACCAGAAATACACTTCCGATTGCAATCACAAGACTGTACCATGGAATAAAGAAATGCATTTCAAGTCCATTGGAAACGGAAAGGTAAATCCACCAGGTAACTAAAATGGAAACCGGAAGACCGTATAATAATCCTTTGAATCCATAAAGTAAACATTCAAAGTTCATCATTTTCTGGAATCCGCCAGGAGTCAGTCCAATAGATTTTAACATGGCAAATTCTCGTTTCCGCAGGTTAATGTTGGTGGAAATGGTATTAAACACATTTGCTATGGCAATCAAAGAAATTAAAATGATAAATCCATAGGAAAAAACATTAATAACCGTAAAAACTGCACGTTCCTGTTCCCGAGAGGCTGCATAGTCATACAAATAACCGGAAGAGAGGTTGTGGCTGGAAAGAACGCTTTGAATTTCCGTCATTGCCTGTGTATGATCTTTGCATTGAAAGGTAAGCACAGCCGGAAGAGACTGGCTTAGTGGTCGTTCATCCGGAAGTGAAACATAGGACACATTATCTTCCAAAGAAGAAAGTACAGTATCTAGCATACTATAAGGATAAAACAGATTGATATACCCATTGTTTGTGGAAGTCATAGCCGGTGCATCTGTAAGTGCAGCACCAATGTGTATAGGAATCTGCTGACTGCACTCTTCTAAAGGAAGTTCCAGAGTATCTTCATTGGAATCGCCTGTGGTATATTGTGCCACAATGTTTCCTGTCTCGTTTTGGGTAAGCCCGCCGGCACTGTATCCCTCTTTATTTTTCTGAAAAGAGACAGTAACATTTGCATTTTCTACATCAGAAAATATGGAAAGCGTATGGTATTTAGAATCCATATATGCAGTCAGGGTGTTAAGTACAATGGCAGTTGGCTGCTGGGTATTAAAGTAGTCTTTTTCCGAAAGGTTGTGGTCACCCAAGTAGGAACGAAAAGTATCGTCTTGTACAAAGTGAAGATAAAAGCCCTGCAAAGACAGGTTGTTTGCATCTGTTTGCATCTCACTTTCGCCATATATTTTTGTCTGGTAGTTTTTGTAATCACTGGTTAAGGCATTTACATCTACCGTACCGTCAGCCCAAAGAGAGCTATCAAAGGAACTGGAGGTAATATTTGGAATATTCTTAAGTTCTGTCATCAATGCCTCTAAGGAATAACTGTTTTCGTCTGAAAAGGAATAGGAAATATCATATCCGGAATCCCCCATAACGCTGCCGGTTGAGTCTGTAAGATAAGCACAAAAACTGCTGGCAGAGATAAACAGTACAATACTTAAAAACAAAGAAATTACAGTAGCGCGGTATTTTTTGCGATTTCGTTTGTAATTTTTGGTAGCAAGCATACCTTCAAATCCAAAGAGCTTACTGGTAAGGCGTGAGGTCTTTACCTTTCCGGGACGGATGGAAATATCCCTGTTTTGCCGAATTGCTTCAATGGCGGAAGTTTTCATGGCGCGTCTTGCAGGAAGCCATGCAGAAATTAAAATAGTAACCAATGAAACGAAAACTGCAATCAAAAGTGCCCAGACAGATACATGTAAGGAAAGCGTTACACCACTGTCGGAATAAAGGTATTTTGCAATAATTCCTCCGGTAAAATGAAAAGTAATGCCAATACCGATGATTCCGCATAAAATACCAAGAGGAATGCCGATAATGCTTAAAAAGAAGGCTTCAAACAAGACACTGGAGGTAAGCTGCTGTCTGGTGGCACCAATGGAACGGAGTAATCCAAACTGTTTGGTTCGTTCACTGACGGAAATAGAAAACGCATTGTAAATCAGAGAAATAGAACCAAAAGCAATAATACAGATTAAAATAGTAGCAAGGTTATACAATACAGCATTATAGGTGCTTTCTCCCGAACTTCCGTACAAGCGTAGCAAGGAATAATTAACGGTACCCCGTACGTTATCAAAATGGGTTAAAATGTTATCCAGGTAAGAAGAAGCGGTAGAAATATCCTGCGTACAAAAATATATATCATAAAATCCACCGGCATTCTCATCCGAAAGGGTGAGGGCAGTATAGCCGGGAGCCGAATAATCTTCAAAGGAAGGACGTTCGTAGAAGCCAACCACTGTATATGTGTGCTCCATAGTATCTATGATAGATTCGTTAGCTGCGGTATCTGTATCGGAAGATGCATATTGGGTGTGATTATCCAGTTCATATCCGGTAGAGTCTACACGTTTTCCAAGTGCCAGTGAGAGGGTGTCATTTAATTCATAGGAAACACTACCATTGGTCTTTAAATGGTCAGGAAGCAGGATTTTACTGCTGTTTTCCGGCATTCGTCCGGAAGTAATGTGTACAGGCATAAGGTCAGTAAAGTTATCTGTAACGCCATACACACACAGATATGGCTTAGCAGGATTTTGAGATTCCTCTAAAAAGGCAAAACCAATGCGATTCATAAGTGTACTGTCAGATACCTTTTTGTCTGTTGTGATTTCGGTAGTTTGCTTAGAAGTTAGATTGTAAGCTGCATCATACCAACTGCCATCGGTATAAGTGGTATGAGAAATCAAAAATTGGTGTAAGGAAGAAATACTAACCGTAACAGCCGTAAACATGGCTGCCGATAAAAGAATCCCAATAATGGTGACCAGGGTACGGGTACGATTTTCCTTTAAGTTTTTCAGTGTGACCCTTTGGAAAATATTCATGGGCGAATCACCTCATCTCTGGTGATTTTTCCGTCTTCAATGGCAATAATACGATTTGCCTGTAATGCAATATTTTCATCATGAGTAATCATAATCAGGGTTTGTTTATATTTTTCATTGGAATATTTCAAGAGCTCAACAATTTCCTGACTATTTTTAGAATCCAGATTACCGGTAGGTTCGTCTGCCAGCATAACAGACGGTGCATTCATCAGAGCTCTTCCGATGGACACACGTTGCTGTTGTCCGCCGGAAAGCTGATTGGGCAAATGTCCTTCTCTGCCCTCCAGAGACAGGAGGTGCAGTAACTCCTTCAAACGTTCATCATTTACCTTTCTGCCATCCATTAAGACAGGAAGTGTGATATTTTCCGTTACATTTAAAACGGGAATTAAATTATAAAATTGGTAAATGAGCCCTACTTGACGGCGGCGGAAGATAGCCAGCTGTTTTTCATTTTGTGCATAAACATCTGTACCTTCCATAAATACCTTGCCGGAGGTAGGGGTATCTACACCACCTAAAATATGAAGCAAGGTAGATTTACCGGAACCAGAAGGTCCGATAATGGCAAGAAATTCACCTTTTTCTACGGAAAAGGAAACATGATTCAGAGCGGTAACCTGATTTTCACCGGTACCATAGACCTTGGTGAGGTCTTCAACTTTTAAAACTTCCATAACAGAATTCTCCTCTTTCTTTTATTTGATAGAAACAGTATATCCAATGGGAGTGACATACCGGTGACTGTAAAGTGACAATATCGTCACTTAGTGTTATACATAATGAAGAAATTACGATTTAAACATAGGAGATTATTTATAAAACTTTAAAATAAAGCGCGCACCGCCTTCCAAACGGTTTTCCGCTTTTAAGGTACCGTTTTGTTGGGAAACAATCATGCGGGCGAGGGCAAGGCCGATACCCACACTTTGGTCACTGGAGTTTTCTCCTTTATAGAAACGTTCAAATAAATGTGGTAAATCCTGAGGGGAAAATCCCGGTCCATTATCTTCGATAATAATTTCCGTAAAAATGGTATTTTCCCGACAGGTAGCAGTAATGGTGCCCCCTGCTGGTGTGTGTTCCATACAGTTTTTCAAAATATTAGAAATTGCTTCCACAGACCAGGATAAGTCTCCGATAAATTGCTCCCGTCCTGTTTCAAACTTTGCCTGAAAGGTTTGTTCTCGTAGTTCAAAGGGAATTAAAAATGGCTCGCTTGCCTGTTCTAAAAGCAGTGTGAGTGGTACGGAAACATGTTTTAAGTATGCAGTACCGGCATCCATTTTAGACATTTTTAGAAGCGCCTCCACCAACCAATCCATTTGAGAAAGAAGCTGTGTTAATTCCATTAGTAAAGAGCGTTCCCGTTCCTTTGAAAGGTCAGGCTTTTTTAATAAGGATAGAATCAGGTGCATGGAAGTAAGGGGAGAACGTAGCTGGTGAGAAATATCTGCCATGGCATCGGATAAATATTTTTTATCACGGATAAGAGCATCCGCCTGCTCTGTCAGACGTAAGGTCATCTTTGACAATTCGTTTTGCAGAATAGACAGTTCTCCCTCCTGATAATTTTTAAAATGAATAGGTGTTTGATGATGGAGCATCTGGTCTAACTCCTGGCTGAGTGTTTCTAACTTATGATAGCGTTTCAGCGTAATGAAAAGATGGGAAACAAGAAAAAAAGCTCCACACCCTAATACCAGAAAACCACAGTTTTGTCCTAATTGAAAACCGAGAACAGAAAAAGCCAAAAGTGCAATAAGATCAAGAATTAACATATGTTTGATTTCAGGATTACGAAAAAAATGCATCATAATTAAACTCCCATTTTATAGCCCATTCCACGAATGGTTTTTATGTAGATTGGATTTTGCGGATCATCTTCGATTTTTTCACGCAGACGTTTGATATATACCGTTAAGGTGTTGTCATTGACAAATTCTCCAGCAATGTCCCAAAGCTCATCTAATAAGCGACTGCGGGAAAGGATAATTCCCTGATTATTTAAAAATAAAAGTAACAGGCGATATTCCAGTGCAGAGAGAATGATTTCTGTTCCGTTTTTAGAAACGGTGCCCTTGGTAGTATCGGTGGAAAGTCCTTGGTATTCTAATAAGGAAGAACTGTTTCCGTAACGGCGTAAAACACTATTGATACGAGAGATAAGCTCTCTGGGGCGAAAAGGCTTGGAAATATAATCGTCTGCGCCAAGATCCAATCCGGTTACAACACTGTATTCATCTCCGGAGGCAGTCAAAAAAATTACCGGGAGGTCTGTCATAGATTTCGCTGCACCACAGACAGAAAAACCATTTCCATCTGCTAAAGAAATATCCAAAAGCAGAAGGTCGAAGTTTTGTGCATTTGTTTCTAATAATTCCAGTGCTTTGGTCTGTCCGGTAACAGCGGTAACACCAAAGCCTTCTTGTTTTAAAAAAGAGGTCAGGTTGGTGATAATACTCTTATCATCTTCTACTAATAAGATTTCGGTCATAAAAAGCCTCCCTAAAATTTACTAGTGCTATTTTAGCATTTCCCCCTAAAATTTTCAATAAAACACGGATTTTTATGGTTGAGAATGGGAGCGGAATATGGTACCATTTAAGCTATGAAGATTTTTGAAAGACGAAGATAAAGGAGCGTACAATAAAATGAAAAAATATGGATTTGGCGTAGACATTGGCGGAACTACTTGTAAAATTGGTTTGTTTGAAACAACCGGTCAGATTATTGATAAATGGGAAATCCCAACAGACAAGGCAGAAGAAGGAAAAAATATTTTGCCTAATATAGCAGCATCATTAAAGACAAAAATGGCAGAAGAAGGAATTACAAAGGAAGACGTAGAAGGTATCGGGGTAGGAATTCCGGGACCGGTACGTTGTGACGGAAGTGTATCCGTGTGTGTAAACCTTGGATGGAAAAACGTTCATGTACCAAAGGAATTAGAGGACATGATGGAAGGAATCAAAGTCATGGCAGGAAACGATGCCAATGTAGCAGCTCTCGGTGAGATGTGGCAGGGTGGCGGAAAAGGTCATGAAGATGTAGTAATGGTAACTCTTGGAACCGGAGTCGGCGGTGGAATTATCGTTGGTGGTAAAATGGTTGCAGGAAGTAACGGAGCAGGTGGAGAAATCGGTCACATCACAGTAAATCCACATGACTCCATTGCATGTAATTGCGGAAGAAAGGGCTGCTTAGAGCAGTATGCATCTGCAACAGGAATTACCCGTCTTGCCAAAGAACGTCTTGCAAGTGAGCATGCAAGTTCTCCATTAGATACCGCAGCAGAAATCAGTGCAAAAACAGTATTTGATGCATACAAAGAAGGAGACAAGACAGCAGAAGAAATCGTAGAGAAGTTTGGACGCATTCTGGGAAGAGCATTAAGTAATATTGCATGTGTTGTAGACCCTGAGATATTTGTAATCGGTGGCGGTGTATCTAAGGCTGGTGAGACTTTAATCGATGTAGTGAAAAAATATTATCGTGAAGCAGCTTTTGCACCATGTGAAGATACCAGATTCGCATTAGCATCTCTTGGAAATGATGCAGGTATGTACGGATGTGTGAAGTTGATTTTAGGTGAATAAGAATACATAGGTATTACGAAAAGAGTACGAGAAGAAAAGGGAAGAAACAGTGCGGAAAGCGCACAGTTTCTTCCTTTTAAAAATGAATGCCAGGTGAATTTTAAATAATTTTAAATTGTGTTAATTGTTGACAAAAATAAAAAAACATGATACGCTATATAAGCTAATTTCATAACGATGCGTGGCTCAGCTTGGTAGAGCGCTGCGTTCGGGACGCAGAGGTCGCAGGTTCAAATCCTGTCGCATCGACTCTTGGCAGGGGCACCGCTAATCCTTGAAGATTGAGGGTTGGCGGTCTTTTTTTATTTTTATGATAAATTTTTGTCTGGTCTAAAATTCGAGCGTTACCTAAAACGTTACCCAAAATGCTTTTAATGGAATAAGTCCGCAGATGCCAGAGATATTTCACACAGGTCATTATCACTGGTATTTAATCTCTGGCGGTTAAAGTGTGCATAGATATTTAAGGTGGTCTGGGTGTCCGTATGTCCTAGCCAGTATTGTAATTTTTTTATATCCCATCCCTTGTTGATTAGCATAGATGCACAACTGTGTCTTAACTTGTGAAGTGTGATTTCTGGTCTGCCAAATTCTTTTGTTGCCTTACAAAATAAACGGGTTATATAGTTAGGGTCATAGGGAGAACCATCTTTCCAGCTAAAAATATATCCATCTGTATTTTTGTAATCAGCTTTGAAAAATTCTTTGTTGTAATTCTGCTCCTGCTTTATCTGTTGCAGACACTTTTCGGCAGTAGAAAATAGATTTAAGGTTCGTTTACTGGATTGTGTTTTGGTAGAATCCTCCGCATTGGTAGTTTTTACACGGACTACAGTATGATTGATACTGATAGTTTTTTTCTTGAAGTCAATAGCAGACCATTTTAGTCCAAGGATTTCAGAACGTCTTAATCCGTAGTAAGCACCCATAAAGGTAATTCCTAATAGTCTGGGATAATGTTCAGATATGAAATGCAGTAAATCAGAGATTTCTTCCTCGGTAAGAAAAAGAAGTTCCTCACTGTATTCTTTGTTTTGCTTTCCGTGAACAGAAATACCAATAACAGGATTTATTTTAATCAGTCCATCAATAGCGGCTTGGTTAAAAACTGCATATAGAATACTTTTATAACTTCGTACCGAGCGGACAGCCAGTGGTTCTCGTTTCTGTGTTTTCTGATTGACTTTTCCATATTTTAAAGAATATTTGAAAAAAGTATCTATCATTTTAGGGGTAACGTCAATTAGTCTCGGATTTTTACTTTCAAAATACTTTTTGATGGAATTTACACGGTAAGTATAGCCTTCGTAGGTTGATTTCTTTAAATCTCTTTCTTTATCCCTTAACCATAAATCTAAGTAATCGCACAATGTTACATCAGGATTCAAAGAAGCGTCAAGGTCTGATGGAAGTTCTTCCAGATAGGAATATTGTTCTAAAAATTTCTTTATCATGGCTTCTGCTTTACGCTTATTGTTTTTAAACTCTAATCCAGTAGCCAGAGTTTTAGATTTCCAAGAATTGCTACGGGGGTCTTTATAACTCAATTTTACATAATAGTAAGTATTTCCTGATGCAAGTGTTTTCATTTGTAGTGTACCCGTCATATATTGTTGTCTCCTTTCAAAAAACGGGTAGATATTAGTTTATAACTATTATATCATACCCGTTTTAAAATTAATATTAGTTTTTATTTAAATATTCAATAATGGCATCTTTACGGATTTTGTAATTGCGCCCAATTCTCCGATATGGAATTTCCCCATCCTGCAAAAGATGGTAAGCTGTTTTTCTGCCGATTCTCAAGATAGCGCATATATCTTTTATGTTAAGTACCTCATTGTAATTTTCTAACATATTACCCCTCCTATATACTCTGGTGTTCTTGTATCTGTTTTCTGCTAAACAAGTAATCTTCAACTATTTTTTTCTGATTTTCTTTTAATGGTGTATCTTCAATTATATGTTTTAAAAATTCTTCTCCTAAATTGTCATCCCTTATTTGTATCATTTTCAATGTGGGCGCCACATAAGTTTTTACCCAATGCATTTTTTGTTCCAGTGTTCTGGGAGCAGGGCGCATGGAAAGTTTTAATTGTCCGATTCCTTCCATGAGTTGTGCCCAAGGTTTCCATGTATTCCAACGTGACCTGTTTTCATCTGTTTTATTTTTCACTACTAAACGGAGATAGTAGTTTATAATTTCAAGTCCAATAAAACAAATACTTTGTCTTTTGACCATTTCGCTCACACAGTTTGTAGCCATTTCCTTTCGCAATCTTACTTCATAACGGTTCCATGCCCCATATGCTTCTGGTGGTAGTCCTGTCTTTTGACTCTGCTCGTAATTTTTTTCATAAAACACCATGAAACACAAGGATTGTCTCGAACCAAGATTTATAGTACATCCTGCCTTTTTTCCTGTGGTTGTTCCACTGTCTAACGCTGTCCAGTTCTCAAATTTTGATACACATTCATTCTTTTTCATTTTCTTAGCCACAGTATTAAGTTTTAAGTAAGATTTTCTGTCATCAATAGCAATATCTAGTCGGGTGAATTTTCCACCATAGGACAGACAATTCTTGAAAAAATCGAACCATGTACGTTTTTGCGCTCGTAGATAAATTTCAAAGGAACGACAGGCAGAACCCGTCATATAAATATGAAATCCCATATCAGGATAATCAGAAGGCGGTACTAAAATTTCGATACCGCCAAAGACCCATTTCCCTGCATATCGGAAACGCCCTCTACCTTCATAGGTCATAAGTGCTTTATCAAATTGTAAAATGTGCTCCATGATTTCTAAATAATCTATTTTTTTAAATGTAACCTGTACCCAGTCAATTACTGCGTCCAGTTCTTTTTTGCAATCCGCTATTTTTATCACTCCTGTTCTTTATTAAAAACCTGCAAAGTATGTAAATATAAACTTGTAAGGAAATTCTTGTGTAGCGATAACCTCCCTATTAGTAAGGGGAGGTTAAAAAATATATTGTCCTGACGGACAGAATCCAACAAACAGAAGCCGCCCTACGCTGCCGCCCAGACTTATGCTCCGCAGTCTGGCGGGCGGCTTTTCTGCCTGTTGGATTCTTGAATTAGTTAACTTCTTCCTGTAACAGCTTTTACTGTAGAATCATCCTGAATTGCTTTAGCAGTACAGCGGAGCACTACCTCTGCAAAAGATGTTCCTTGTGAACTTTTTGCATATGGGTCAATTACAACTCCCTGCAAAAGAACTTTCTGGTTAAATTTGATTTTCTGAACTGGTACTGTTGGAGGAACAATTACATCAATTTGTCCTTGCAGTTCAGAGGAAGAAAGCCGACATACATAGCCTTCCAACTCGTTAGTTTTCTTATTTGTAGCTTTGTCATATTTCATTTTCTCAGTGAACCCAAGAAAGTAGGTATCACCGAAAGTTGCTTTGATTTCTGGTATTATTTTCATATATTGTATTCTCCTTTGTTATTTGCTTTACTTAGTGGTTATCCGTCCGCAGTCCTATAAAATGTCAAGGGCGGGTAGTATTTTTCTAAAAAATCTCCACCCTTATTCCTTTGACATTCTATTTTTTTGCTATTCGCTTTTTCAGCCGAAAACAGGGAGTAAATTTATCCTTACTTAAATGTTTTCGTTTTTAACATGATATAGCAAAAAAGCGTCTGCTAGGTACTCTTTTGTCTGGTTTTGCGGTGGCTCTGCCCCCTGCTCCCCGACCTCTTCAGAGAGTAAACGTGTCTACTTTTTCAAGTTGCGGAAAGACAAGCTTCATCCGTTGGACTGTTTCGCTTCACGTTACATTTTTATAGTGGCTATGTTCCACGGTATTCAGTTTTATATTTGGAATTATTTTGTGAAAAGACCTTTCACACCCTGAAAAGATATGCTATAATATGACTGCCAAGAAATATTGATTAGCATATGCTTTTCAATTACGGACTTCCTAGTGTTTATCTGGGAAGTTTTTTTGTGCTTTTTAATGGTGTGACCTCCTTTCTGCAAAAACAAAAACATTACAAATTTCCTTACAAACATATAATATCAAACGTGCGTTCTTATGTCAAGAGAAAATATTTACATTTTTCCTTACAATTTTAAAATAGTTATGATATACTCTAAAAGAGGTGAATTTTATGCAGGTAGATAAGAAAATAGTTGGCGAAAGAATTCGTCAGATACGTCAACAAAACGGTTATAGTATGGAGCAGTTTGGTAAGCAGATAGGTGATGCACCCAGAGGTTCGGTGAACAGTTGGGAAAAAGGTGTCAATCTACCCAATAAAGAGCGATTGGAAATGATTGCTATTATGGGAGATACTACGGTAAATGAACTTTTATATGGTTCCTTTAGTGATTATATCCGAGATTTGATAGATAGTAATTTGGGAATTAAGATTTCCTACCATTTTACAATACCTTTTGCGGCGCAGTTGCAGGCAAAAGGATTTACTTATGGGGATGATATAGCAATACTAAGGTTTGCAAAAGGATTTTTTAATGCCAATAAAGTGGCAACTACAAGACCTTCTTTATTTTATAATTTGATTTCAGAACAGGATAAGGTGTTTATTGGTTATCTTGAAGTTGGAGAAAATGAAACAGTTCCCAAATTTTTTGTATTTTCTGATGTGGAAAAAAACATATTGCATGTGTTGCCCTATACTTTAAATAATAATTTTGAAGAAAATTATACTTATCCACCGACAATAACGGAACCAGAGGGGCATGATTATTTTACGTCTGGATTTACTGCCTTACAGTTAACCTTACGAGGATTTTCGTTAATCTATTATGGAGTTGATACAAGTGACTGGGAGGCACAGCTTTGGAAATTTGATTATGACATAGAAACAGATACTCTTATTTTGAATGAGGAAGAACCTGAACTATCTGAACTATACATGCCTTTTGCCAAGTGTGCGGAAGGAGAGGCTTTGTATAAAAGAGAACAGATATATTTTTAGATTATAAAACAACTGCTATGCTTGTTTATATATTAAGCATAGCAGTTGTTTTTTTGGGCTCTATGTCAAGTGTTGGGGTGTGATTCTTTGAATCACGCCCCCTTACTGGCTTTGGAGCTGTTTTTATATTTGATATATTTTGCTATGGTTTTGGACAATACAAATAAACCCTCAAGCGCCCAT
>JAAYPT010000062.1 GCA_012519695.1 Clostridiales bacterium
AGGAATGGGGATTACGGATGGCATAATCCAAGGGGAAAATTCCTCTTTTCAACACAAATTTCATAGATACTAAGAAAAAGACTCCGAGAAACGTAAGTTTCTCGGAGCACTTTGTCTACAGTCTGAGAATTCCGCAATTTGCGGAATTCTTTTTTATGTACACGCTAAACTATATTCCTAAGAATTTTTTTACTACAGACTGCATCTCATTTACTTCGCAAACAGTTTTGTGCAATACCGGTGCTGTACGAATATCTTCGATTGCCTGTGGTACCTTTACCTTAGAAAGTTTTGATAATTCATCTACTAATTCGAAATCTGGCTTGCTGTCATACTTCTTATCAATTGCAGTCATAACGCTTCTTGTAAACTTATATGGACTTGCAGTAGATGCGATTACAGTCTTTGCCTTATCTCCTGTTTCTTTCTGGTATTTATGATATACAACTGCTGCTACCGCAGTATGTGTATCAATGATATATCCTGTTTCATCATAGATTTCTTTAATTACTGCTGCTGTTTCTGCTTCACTTGCATAATTTCCATAGAAATCTTTTAACTGCTCTTTCATTTCTGGTGTAATTTCGTATTTTCCATTTGCCTGTAAGGACTGCATCAATTCCTGATTCTTCTTTGCATCATTTCCCGCAATACGATAAATCAAACGTTCCAAGTTGCTGGAAATTAAAATATCCATTGATGGAGAACTTGTTAAAATAAAGTCACGATTCTTGTCATATTCTCCTGTGGTAAAGAAATCATACAATACTTTATTTTCATTAGAAGCACAAATCAACTTTCCAATTGGAAGTCCCATATTCTTCGCATAAAATGCTGCTAAAATATTTCCGAAATTACCGGTTGGCACTACTACATTCATAACTTCTCCGTTCTGAATATTTCCTGCCTTTACCATCTTAGCATAAGCATATACATAATATACAATCTGAGGCACTAAACGTCCAATGTTGATTGAATTTGCAGAGGAGAACTGATATCCTGCTGCTTCCATTTCTTTTGCTAATGCTTTATCAGAAAACATCTGCTTTACACCTGTCTGTGCCTGGTCAAAGTTTCCATTGATTCCTACAACAAATGTGTTATCCCCTTTCTGGGTTACCATCTGTTTCTGCTGGATTGGACTTACTCCATCCTTCGGATAAAATACAATAATCTTGGTTCCTTTTACATCTGCAAATCCTGCTAATGCAGCCTTACCTGTATCTCCGGATGTTGCAGTTAATATTACAATATCATTTTTTACTTCATTTTTTCGTGCTGCTGTAATGAGAAGATGTGGAAGAATGGACAATGCCATATCCTTGAACGCAATGGTAGCTCCGTGGAATAACTCCAGATAATAAGCATCCTGAGCCTTTACCAGTGGTGCAATCTCCTCTGTATCAAACTTAGAATCATATGCATTCTTGATACAGTTCTTCAATTCTTCTTCTGTAAAATCTGTCAAAAACAGCTTCATCACTTCATATGCTGTTTCCTGATAAGACATATTTGCCAGCTTTTCTACCGGAACTTCCAAAGATGGGATACTATCCGGTACAAAAAGTCCGCCGTTTTCTGCAAGACCTTTTAATATTGCCTGAGAAGCCGTTACTTTCTCTTCTGCGTTTCTTGTGCTTGAATATAACATATTCCCTATCCATCCTTTGCTTTTATAATCCATTCCATTATAAAATTTTTCCACAAGTCTGTCAATCATTACACTACACAAATTTACTCTATTAAAGCGTGAAATTTTCAAGGAAGTGTATAAAATTCATGTCCGCCATACTGAAACAGCCACTTCAGGTTATGATCGAACCACGCCATATCATTAGGATTCGCTTTGCTTCTGGCAGAAAAAAACAATGCACCTTGAGAATAATCTTCTCCATGTAACGCCTTTTCTACCGCCTGTTTGGTTTGTTCTGTCACTTCAACACTAAAATATCTTCCGTCTACGGTAGGAGCAAACTGAGCACTTCCCCCGCTTTTTTCAAAAATCACTTCGTAGATATTATCCTTGAACCCCTCTGTTAAGACACGGTTCAATATCACTTCTGCCACTAAAATTCTTCCCTTTTCTTCCTCTCCACCGGCTTCTGCCTGTACAATCCTGCACAAGGCTTCGTAGTCCTGTTCTGAAATTTCCAATTCCTGATATGGATTCACTGGTGGCTGAGGTAACTCTTGTTCTATTTGCTCCACATTTTCAACACTAATACACTGCTTCACCATTTCTCTTTTTCGCTGTATTATTTTATTTGTATTTTCTATCTTACTCTGTTCTTCCTCTAATGCACATTTACATTGTTTTAGAAACTGTGGTCCGGCACTTCCGCCACTTCCTTCTGTTTCTTCTCCCGCCTCTTCTTTTTCTCCTGCATGCCATACTCTGTATTCCTTAGAAACAGCTCTGTTCTTTCCTGTTCCGCCAAATGCCTGTGCACTCAAAGAAATCATGGCAAATACTAAAAATCCGGAAGCAATTACCACACAATTTCGATAGGATTTTTTGGAAATCTTTCGTATACTGCCATATACATTCTTTAGTAAGTTTTGAATTATTAACATAATGTTCCTCTTTTCTATCAGTGACTTTACAAATAAATATCATTTTTCCTTGCTTAGTCAATAAAAATTTTTTCCATAAATTACCATTATTATTCCAGAACTTTCAGAAAAACTTTTTCATTCCTACTTTTTATGTTATACTTATCTCAAATTATATTCCGGGAGGTTTCTATGCTACCAGGTGTATACCTTGCTTATAAAAAGAACGGTGATGCTTATTATCGTTCCAATATTACCTATAAAAGTAAACATATCTCATTAGGTAGTTTTTCCAAAGAATGTGATGCTAATACGGCTTATGTGGAAGCTGGTAAGATTTTAACGGATTCTGAACTTACGATAGATACCGTTTTTACTTACCATACTATTTTAAAATTTGATAAGGTGATTTCTCTGTTGAATTTTAGGGATAATGGCATTTATTTTAAAAATCCTATTTATCTTAGAAATAATTATTTTGTATATTACATTTCTAAGTCTGATGAGTTAAAATTTGATATTGACGATTTATTCTATTACTCCAGTCATAAAATTATGCGTCGTGGAACACATCTGTTTGTAAATGATTATGGTATGCAGGTGAATATTCTCTCGCGTTATGGGATAAAAAATTACGGAGTTGCCGGAAAAGATTATTATTTTGCCAATGAAGATTACACCGATTTTCGTTACTCCAATATTATTATTGTTAATAAATACCACGGTGTAAGCCAATACTTAAAAAATGAAATTCCTCGTTATAAGGTTAAAATACATATTAACGGAAACTATACGATAGGAACCTATCGCAGTGAAGAAAATGCTGCAATCGCCTACAATAAGGCGGTTGACTTAGCGAAAAAGCACGGAATTACCAAAGACTTTCCAACCAATTATATTGACAATTTTTCTCCGAAAGAATATGCAGATATTTACAGCAAAGTAAAAATTTCTGCAAAATATTTGAATTATCTTGCTACATTATCCGCTTTATAAAAACTTCATATCCTTAGCGGAGTGTTTTTTATGCAATAAGTAGCAATTTTCTATTGCACTAAAAAGGATGCCACATGTTTATACAACATATGACATCCTTTTGTTTTCAATCTATTTCTGATTGATATAGTTAATTAAACCTTCTGCCTTAATAATTTTCTGCATAAACTCCGGAAATGCCTGACCTTGGAAGCTGGTTCCTTTGGTTTTATTGGTAATAATACCACTATCGAAATCTACTTCTACTTCATCACCTGCTTCAATTCCCTTGGCTGCTTCTGGGCATTCAATAATTGGAAGTCCAATATTAATTGCATTACGGTAAAAGATTCTTGCAAATGTTTCAGCGATTACGCAACTTACACCTGCTGCCTTAATAGCGATTGGTGCATGTTCTCTGGAAGAACCACATCCAAAGTTCTTATCTGCTACAATGATATCGCCTTTTTTTACTTTATTTACAAAATCCTTATCAATATCTTCCATACAATGTGTTGCTAATTCCTTTGGATCAGAAGAATTCAAATATCTTGCTGGAATAATAACATCTGTATCGACATTGTCACCATATTTAAAAACTGTTCCATTTGCTTTCATTTTTCTTCCTCCTATTCCTGTGGTCCTGAAATCTTACCGGTAATTGCACTTGCCGCTGCTACTGCCGGACTTGCAAGATAAACCTCAGAATCTACATGCCCCATACGTCCTACGAAGTTACGATTTGTGGTGGATACACATCTTTCTCCTTCTGCAAGGATTCCCATATAACCACCTAGACATGGTCCGCAGGTTGGTGTACTTACAATTGCTCCTGCCTCGATAAAGGTTTTTAATAAGCCTTCTTCCATTGCTTCTAAGTAGATTTGCTGTGTTGCAGGAATAACAATACAACGTATTCCCTTAGCAACCTTATGTCCCTGAAGTACCTCTGCGGCAATTCTAAGGTCATCTAATCTTCCGTTGGTACAAGAACCGATTACAACCTGATCAATTTTTACATCGCCTACTTCATCAATCGTTCTGGTATTTTCCGGAAGATGTGGAAATGCTACCGTTGGTTTCAATGTACTTAAATCAATCGTATATTCTTCATCGTATTCTGCATCCGCATCTGCTTCGTATACCTTAAATTCTCTCTTAGAATGTTCCTTCATATATGCAATTGCCACATCATCTACTGGGAAAATTCCGTTCTTTCCACCTGCTTCGATTGCCATATTTGCAATAGTAAAACGATCATCCATAGATAAGTTATGTATTCCTTCTCCTACGAATTCCATAGACTTGTAAAGAGCTCCATCCACTCCAATCATACCAATAATGTGAAGAATCACATCTTTTCCGCTTACCCATTTTGATGGCTTTCCTACTATATTAAACTTAATAGCAGATGGTACTTTAAACCATGCCTTTCCTGTTGCCATTCCGGCTGCCATATCTGTACTTCCTACTCCGGTAGAAAATGCACCTAATGCACCATAAGTACAAGTATGTGAATCTGCTCCAATGATTACATCACCTGCAACAGTAAGACCTTTTTCCGGTAACAGCGCATGCTCGATTCCCATCTCACCTACATCAAAGTAATTGGTGATTTCATTCTTACAGGCAAATTCTCTTACACATTTACAATGCTGTGCAGACTTAATGTCTTTATTTGGTACAAAATGATCCATAACCAGTGCTATTTTATCCTTATGAAACACCCCATCTTTATTAAATTTATCCATTTCATGGATAGCTACCGGAGATGTAATATCATTTCCTAAAACCAAATCCAGATCTGCCTCAATCAACTGTCCTGCCTTTACTTCAGGAAGTCCTGCTGCTGCCGCCAGAATCTTCTGTGTCATTGTCATTCCCATCTTCTATGTCCTCCTGTTTTACTATTCTCGTGTTTGCGTATCATTTATCTATGCTTGCTATTTTAGCATAGATAGTAGTATAATAGAAATACATATTAAATATGTTTATTATGACTTTTAGTTATGGAGGTACTTATGAATCAAAACTTATCTTCTTATCGCATTTTTTATGCTGTTGCAAATGCCGGAAATATCTCAAAAGCCGCAAAAGAGCTTTATATTAGCCAGCCTGCCATCAGTAAATCTATACAAAAATTAGAAGACATCGTAGGGGTACGTCTTTTTGACCGTAGCTCTCGAGGAGTTACTTTGACTAGCGAAGGAGAACTTCTTTATTCTCATGTAAAATCTGCCTTTGAAACTCTTTCTCTCGGTGAGGAAAAATTACGCCGTTCCATTGCACTGGGAGTTGGCCATCTGTCTATTGGCGTTAGTTCTACCTTATGCAAATATATATTACTTCCTTATCTAAAGGACTTTATTAAAAAATATCCACACATTAATATTTCTATTGCCTGTCATTCTACCAATCAGACATTAGCTCTTTTGGAAGATGGAAAATTAGATGTAGGATTAATTGGAAAGCCGGAAAACTCTAAAAATATTGATTTTTACTGTTTGCGTGAAATTGAAGATATTTTTGTTGCTACCGATGACTACTTACATATTTTAAAACTTCGTGGTGTAGAGCCTGACCAAATTTTACAAAATTCTACTCTTATGCTATTAGACAAGGAAAATATGACCCGCCAGTATATTGATGACTATTTTCAGAGCAATCACATTGCTATTCAAGATACCATTGAGGTTTCTAATATGGACTTGCTGATTGAAATGTCTAAAATCAGCCTTGGGGTTGGCTGTGTCATTCGCGACTTTGTTAAGGATGAATTGCAAACCGGTATTCTAAAGGAAATCCCATTGGGTATTCCTATTCATAAACGTGAAATCGGATTTGCATATAATCAAAATGTCCGTGTTTCTAATTCTCTGGAGCATTTTATTGAATTCTACGAAAGCTATAACTTATAAACATGCATTTTTAATCACTTAAAAACGGCAGAAAAATCTTCTATGACTTTTCTGCCGTTTGTTATGTATTTCTATTTTATATGATAGGAAAACCTTCAGATTAGTTGTTGATTAACTTATCTGCTTCGTTGTTCCAGCTATAAAGCTTACGGATTTCTTTTCCTACTTCTTCTGATGGATGTTCAGCTGCTCTCTTTCTCATAGCCTTAAAGTGAACCTGACGTCCTGCTGGAGACATATCTAATAAGAAGTCTTTTGCAAATGTTCCATCCTGAATATCTGTTAAAACTTTCTTCATTGCTTTCTTTGTATCTTCTGTAACAATCTTAGGTCCTGTGATATAGTCACCATATTCTGCTGTGTTAGAGATAGAATATCTCATTCCTTCGAATCCAGATTGGTAAATCAAATCTACGATTAACTTCATTTCATGGATACATTCAAAGTAAGCATTTCTTGGATCATATCCAGCTTCTACTAATGTTTCGAAACCAGCCTGCATCAATGCACAAACACCACCACAAAGAACTGCCTGCTCACCGAATAAGTCTGTTTCTGTTTCTGTTCTGAAAGTTGTTTCAAGAACACCTGCTCTTGCTCCACCGATTCCTAAAGCATATGCTAAAGCAATATCCTGAGCTTTTCCAGTGTAATCCTGTTCTACTGCGATCAAACATGGAGTTCCTTTTCCTGCCTGATATTCACTTCTTACAGTATGACCTGGTGCCTTTGGTGCAATCATAGTAACGTCTACGTTCTTTGGTGGAACGATACATCCAAAGTGAATGTTGAAACCATGAGCGAACATTAACATGTTGCCTTCTTCCAAGTTTGGCTCGATATCTTTCTTGTACATATCTGCCTGTAATTCATCATTGATAAGAATCATAATGATATCTGCCTTCTTAGCTGCTTCATCAGCAGTATATACTTCAAATCCCTGTGCCTCTGCCTTTGCCCAGGACTTACTTCCCTTATAAAGACCAATAATGACATGGCATCCTGATTCCTTTAAGTTTAATGCATGTGCATGTCCCTGGCTACCATAGCCGATAATTGCGATTGTTTTTCCTTCTAATAATGAAAGGTTACAATCTTCCTGATAAAATATTTTTGCTGCCATTTTTCTTATCCTCCTAGAATATTTTTAAATATCACATTATGCTTGGCATAATAAATATTATTCACTATGTTATTAATCGAACATCCGAACATCTGATGTTCCACGGTTGAGTCCTGTAATACCGGTTCTTGCCAGTTCCAGAATCTCATATTCTCCTAACAGTTCCAAAAACGCATCTAACTTGCTTTGTGAACCAATCAGTTCAATCATCATAGAGTCATTTGTAACATCTACAATCTTTGCCTTAAAAATCTCCGCAATGGAAATAAGTGGCTGACGCTGTGAAGGTTTTGCGCTAATCTTAATTAATATCAACTCTCGGCATACGGATTCTCCGTCCTTAAGCTTCTTAATATCAATAACGTCTTCTAGCTTTGCAAGCTGTTTTTCAATCTGCTCTAAAATCATCTCGTCTCCACTGGAGACAATAGTAATTCTTGTAAATCTTGGATCAGCCGTAACTCCGGCTGTAATACTGTCAATATTATATCCTCTACGACTAAAAAGTCCGGATACATGGCTGAGTACATTTGGTGTATTCTCAACCAATATAGATAATGCTTGTCTTCCCATAAGAAAAACCTACCTTTTCTTTACGCTTCACGATTACTAATAAGTTTAGCATATTATGGTACTTTGTCAATAGGATGAAGCTATACTTATTATTTTTATCTATTATTCCTTTTAGTTATAGTTAAGTGTATCTACTATAATTTTTAGTAAAGTCCTTATCTTTTCTATTCTTTTAGTTTTTCTAATAGCTTTTCTGCC
>JAAYPT010000063.1 GCA_012519695.1 Clostridiales bacterium
AACAAAAAACTTCATAAACAACGTCATGGCGAATCCACCATTCGCTCTTTTGTCATGTCATTTTTTATTTCTAGTTCATTATACACTATTTCTGACGATTTGAGGAATTTCCTATTACATAAAAAAGGTTTGACTCTCTTACAGTCAAACCTTTTATCCTACTATTACTATTTTCTTGTATTCTTCAAGAACTCTGGTATCTTAATATCTCTTTCCGGAATACTGCTTTCTGGCTTCTTCGGTCTCTGTAATCCCATAGAAGATGGTGTTACACCTAACCCGCTTGTACTACTGTGAGTAGTTCCTGAAGTATAAGAACTCAATGGACGAGTAGCTGTTGTTGCCGGTCTCGGAGTTGCATTTGTTGTATATTTCATACTTGGCATAATCTTTGGAGATGCTGCCACTTCCTCTAAACCAGTAGCAATTACAGTGATTGTTGCTTCATCTGTCATTGTCTCATCAAACTTCGCACCAAAGATAATATTTGCATTATCTCCTGCAAGATCCTGTACATAGCTTGCTGCATCATTCGCATCCATAAGAGAAATATCTCCGGAAATATTAATAATAACATGGGATGCACCATTGATAGTTGTCTCTAACAATGGGCTGGCAACTGCAAGTTTTACTGCCTCGATTGCCTTCTCATCACCCTTGGCATTACCAATACCGATATGAGCCATTCCCTTATCCTTCATAACAGTCTGAACATCTGCGAAGTCAAGGTTAATCAATGCAGGTAAGTTAATCAAGTCTGTGATTCCCTGTACTGCCTGCTGTAATACTTCATCTGCTTTCTTCAATGCATCAGGCATTGTAGTGCGTCTGTCTACAATCTCAAGTAATTTATCATTTGGAATTACAATCAACGTATCTACGCTGTCTTTTAATCTTTCAATTCCACCAAGTGCATTTACCATACGGGCCTTTGCTTCAAACTTAAAAGGCTTGGTTACAACACCTACTGTTAATATCCCCATGTCTTTGGCAATTTTAGCAACAACAGGTGCTGCACCTGTTCCTGTTCCACCGCCCATACCGCAGGTAACAAATACCATATCTGCACCTTTGATTGCTGCGTTTAATTCTTCACTACTCTCTTCTGCTGCCTTTTCACCAATCTCAGGCTGTGCACCTGCTCCTAATCCTTTGGTAAGCTTCTCACCAATCTGAATGAGTGTTGGTGCTTTACATAAGGCTAATGCCTGCTTGTCCGTGTTGATACCAATAAACTCAACACCACCAATATTTTCATCAATCATTCTATTTACTGCATTATTTCCAGCTCCCCCGACACCAATCACAATGATCTTAGCACTGGAATCTGCTTCACTTGTCATAATCTCCAGCAAGGTTCTTCCTCCTTTTGTCCTCATTTATCCAATATAAACTCTTATACAATATAGTATAATTTTTTTGCTAATTAATCAATAAAAATTTTAAATTTTACGAAACTTTTTTCTTTTACTGTGCTTTTTCGAAACTTATATCCGTTGTATCTTCCGTCCAGCTTTCCAAATGCAGGGTTCCTGCCTGCCCTTCTAGTTGGGGCATAATATAGGATAATCTTAAGATTTTTTCATTTAAATGCTTTGCCTGTCCAAGTAAAACGGTAATATTTCCATAACCCAAAGTATAACTTCCTTCTTTGCTATAATTGATACTTTGTGGTAACAATTCGTACTTCTTTAAACTTTGGGTAAGAGATAATAAGTTCTTTAGTACATTTTTCCCTTTTATAGGCAATTTTTCATATAATACGATTTCATCTACATCCAAACCGGTAATTCTCGGTACACCTTCAATCACATCGGATGACATTTCCACAACAATTCCATCTTTGTCAAAATATGCATTCTGCCCTAAGGAATCCATGTAAACACATCCTAATAATCCTTTTTCATATACTTTAATCGCCAATACATGGGGAGATTTTAATGTCACTTCCATAGTGTCTACAAAAGGAATATCTTCCGGTTCTACAAATTTATTTTTAAAATATACATAAAGGCTGTTCCAGGAATATTCATCCTTTAGTACCCATTCCTTTATGGTTTCTTCGGAACAGTTTACATTTCCGGTAATCTCTACTTTTTTCACGGTAAATACTTTGATTACCACCAAGGCTCCGATAGCAAGTAATGCTAAAATAATGAAAAAAATTGCCAACCGAATCTTCCATTTTTCCCTTTTTCCTTCTTGTTTCATACCATCACTCCTGTTCCAGTCGTATTCCTCTGGATACACTCAATACCAGTCCGATTTCTGCCAGTAAAAACAATACCGAAGTTCCTCCATAACTGATTAATGGTAATGAAATACCCGTATTTGGAATCGTGTTTGTTACAACGGCAATATTTAAAATAACCTGAATGGCAATGTGCGCCATTACTCCGGTAACTAATAAGGCTCCATACAAGTCCTGTGCATTGTTGGCAATTACCATGAATCGCCAGATTAAAATGCCAAACAGTAGTATGACACAGATAGCACCAAATAGTCCTAATTCTTCACAAATAATGGAAAAAATCATATCATTTTGTGCTTCCGGTACAAACCCAAGCTTTTGCATACTTGCGCCCAGTCCTTTCCCAAATAACCCTCCGGAACCAATTGCATACAATCCTTGAAGTGTTTGGAAACCTTTTTCATATTTTTCCGGATTTAACCAGATTTTCAGACGTTCTGCACGGTAAGATTCCAGCATAATAAACGCTGCGCCGAACACAATTACCACTCCTGCCATCACCACAAATTGCATATATTTTGGACTGGATACGAAAACCAGAGCTACTGCAATTCCCAGTATAATGATCGCGGTACTTAAGTTCTCCGAAGCAACGATAATAACCATAGGCATAACCATAATCATAACCTTTATCAGTGAGGAAAATTTTCCCATCTGCTTTGGCATCTCACTGATAATAGAAGCTAAAAACACAATAATTGCAAGTTTTGCAATTTCGGAAGGCTGAATACTTAATGGTCCTATTTTTAACCATCTTTTTGCACCATTTAACTCGCTTCCTACAAACAAAACCAAGGTACAAAGTCCAAATGCACCTATGTACGCCAAAAGCCAAAATTTCTTCCAGATGCGGTAATCAATCTTGGAAATTGCAAACATTACCACAAGACCGATTACCGTTGCCTGTAATTGTTTTCGCAAATAGGCGGTTCCATCTCCGAACTTAAGCTGCGCATTATAAGAGCTGGTACTATAAAGCATTACCAGTCCAAAACAGATTAAAAATAAAATAATCACAAGCAAACTATAATCAAAATACCGGATATTCTTTTGTCTTTTGTCTTGACTTTGTTCTCTGCCCATATCAGCACTCCTGACCTTTAATTACTCCGTTAAAGCTCTTGCCATTTCCTTAAACATATCGCCTCTTTGTTCATAGTTTTTAAACATTCCCCAGCTGGCACATGCAGGGGAAAGCAATACCGCATCTCCACTCTCAGCATTCTTATAGCATACATCTACTGCTTCCTGAAGGCTTTCTACAAACACAATATCTTCTTTGGGATAACCAAGCTTTATTGCTGTTTCTGCTATCTTATCTCTGGTAGCTCCTAAAAGAACCAGTTTCTTTACTTTTCCGTCAAATGCTTCTATCCACTCGTCATACTCGGAGTTTTTATCATATCCTCCACCGATTAACAGTGTTGGCCATTCCATAGCACGAATTGCCTGAATAGCTGCATCCGGATTGGTTCCCTTAGAGTCATTGTAAAAACGTACACCACGTTTTGTTACTACATATTCTATTCTATGTGCAACTGCAACAAATCGAACTAAAACTTCTTTAATTTTTTCCCTTGGTACTCCAAAAGCAAGTGCCATGGCTGTTGCTGCCATAACATTTTCATAGTTATGTCTTCCAATTAATTTTAATTCTTTTACATTGCAAACCACTGTTTCTTTTCCTGCCGAAGCCCAGATAATATCTTCCCCCTGCAAGAAAATTCCTTCTTCTAATTTGCGCTGACTGCTGAAAAATATCACCTTTGCTTTTACTTCTTCCGCAAATTTTCGCAACACTTCGTCTTCATAGTTTAATACACATACCTGATCTTTTCCCTGATTTCTGGTAATGCTTTCTTTTGCCAGAATATAATTTTCCATGGTATGATGACGATTTAAGTGGTCTGGTGTAATATTTAAGATTGCAGAAACCTGTGGACAAAATTCGTGTACGGTTTCTAACTGAAAGCTGCTAATTTCTGCTACTGTAACGGAATCTTCTGTGGTCTTATCTACCACACTGGTATAAGGAATTCCAATGTTTCCAACTACCTGTACATTGCTATAGTAATTTTTCATAATTTCACCTAACAATGCTGTCGTTGTTGTTTTTCCATTTGTTCCGGTAATTGCAAGCACTTTTCCTTTTTCAAAAGTATAGGCTAATTCAATTTCACCCCAAATTGCAAGTCCTGCCTCACGCATGACATTTACCATAGGACTATCGGTAGGTACTCCCGGACTTAACACTGCGATATCACAACTTTTGATTTGCTCTGTTGTGAGCGTTCCCAGTACAATCTCTACCTTTTCTAATAGTGGAGACTTTTCTCTGATTTCCTGTTCCTTTAACTCTTCATTTCCATCATATAATACAACATTCAAATTCTTTTTTACCAAAAGCTCTGCTGCTGCAATTCCGCTAATTCCTGTTCCCACAACCAGGAACTTTTTTCCTTCTATCTCCATGTCTTTCCTCCATCTATACCCATTATAACCAACTTCTTATAATGCAAGCAACCCTATCAGGCAAAGAAGTGCTGTTACAATAGAAAATACTGCTACTACTCTTGTTTCTGACCAGCCGCCTAATTCAAAATGATGATGAATTGGTGCCATACGGAAAATTCGTTTTCCACCGGTCTTTTTAAAATAAGTCACCTGAATCATAACAGATAACAATTCTACCCAATAAATCAAAGCTACAATCAATATAAAAATCGGCATCTGCATCATATAAGCGGTTGCTGCCACAAAACCACCTAACGCCAAGGAACCTGTATCTCCCATAAATACACTTGCAGGATATACGTTAAAAAGTAAAAATCCAAGTAATGCACCCACTACTGCGCAGGTAATTGGTTCGATTCCGCTATTCGTTCCAATTGCTACTACTGTAAAAAAGGTTGCAATCAATACTGTTACACTGGATGCCAAACCATCTAAACCATCTGTAAAATTAGCTCCATTTACGGTACCGATAATTGCAAGGAACATAACTGGAATTGCTAACCAACCCAAATCCAGATAAATGCCATTTTCAAATCCTCCTGTAAAAGGCACTAACATTTTTAAGGATATATCAGAGTATCTTACCATGTAAAAAATAAATACTGCTGTTACTACAATCTGTCCTAACATCTTCTGCCAAGGCAATAGTCCATCCGATCTTCGCAATACCACTTTTAAATAATCATCCAAAAATCCAATAATTCCAAATCCTATTGTCACAAAAAGAATCGGTATAATCTTCGGATAATCTTTCATATAAATCAGACAAGTAATAATAATACCTGCCAGTATCATAAGTCCTCCCATGGTTGGAGTACCTGCTTTTTTCAGATGAGACTTTAACTCTTCTCTCTCTGTCTGACCTACTTTTAATTTTCTTAATACCGGTATTACTACTGGTCCTAATACTGCTGTGATTGCAAATGCAATCAGCACCGGAAAAATTACTTTCTGTGCCATTTTCTTACACCTCTCGCCTTACGATGTTTTATGCTCACCGTATCTTTCTTTTTTATCTTCATATAACTTTTCAATTATAAAACCTTTCCTTATATTATGCAAGTCTATTTGACCATTTACTTGTAACACTTCCGCCATAGCCTGTATTATAACTACTGCGAGCTATCTGACTCTTCCTGCACTACCTCGTCTCGCTCAATTCCAAGATACGGTAAAATATTTGTATAAATATCTTTTACAACCGGAGCTGCAATCATTCCTCCATAATAGGTTCCCTGTGGGTTATTTACAATTACCAATGTCAGCACCTTGGGATTTTCTGCCGGTGCAAATCCCATAAATGCAGAGATATAGCGATGTGCACTTCGCGGTAACGTCTGAGAGGTAGCGGTCTTTCCTCCAATGGAATAACCTTCAATATATGCTCTGTTACCTCCCCCTTCGGAAACTACTTTTTCTAACAGTCCTCGCATGGTTTCCGAAGTTTCTTTGCTTACAATCTGCTTTCCGGTATTGTATGTGAATGTTTTCACAATGTTTCCCTGGGTATCCTGAATATCCACACCGAAATGCGGTATCACGCGTTCTCCGCCGTTTATAATGGAGGAAACGGTTGTTGCAAGCTGTATAGGCGTTATCTGAAAAGATTGACCAAAGGAAATGGTTGCAAGTTCCACCGGTCCTACATTTTCTTTTTTATGCATAATGGTAACTGCTTCTCCCGGTAAATCGATTCCCGTTTTATTCAGCAGTCCAAACTGCTTAAAATACTTGTAGAAATTGTCCACGCCAAGGCGCAATCCCACTTCAATAAAAACCGGATTACAGGAATTCATAATTCCCTGTGTAAATGTCTCTGCTCCATGCCCGCCTGCTTTTGCACATCGTATTCTACGGTCTTCTACCATTTTATATCCGGGGCAGAAAAAATTATCGTTTACTGTTACAACTCCTTCTTCTAACGCAGATGCTGCTGTAATAACCTTAAAAATAGAACCCGGCTCGTAGGTATCGTTAATACACTGATTTCGCCACATTTGATTCAATAAATCCTGTGTGTTTTCTGCATTTTGCACCACAGAAGTTTCCTGGGTTCCTTCACTACTTTCTGCCTCGTCAGAGCTCTCTGTTTCTTCCGGTTGCTCTGGCTTAGGTGTTTCCACCAGAGTAAATGGCTCATTTAAGTTAAATTCCGGAAGATTCACCATTGCCATGATTTCACCGTTTTGGGGATTCATTACAATAACTGCCACACTGTCTGCGGACTTTTGCTCCATTACCCTTTTAGCTGCCTGTTCACAATACATCTGAATATTGTAATCGAGACTTAAGTGGAGATTATTCCCATCTATGGGTTCCTGTCGGCGTTCTCCGGCATTTTCAATTTCTACACCTCTCGCATCTGTCAGCGTTAGTATTTTTCCGCTGGTTCCCTTCAAATACTCCTCGTATTTTACTTCTAATCCGATGATGCCCTGATTGTCTCCTCCGGTAAATCCTAATACTTTAGAGGCTAAGGAATCATAGGGATAATAACGTTTATAGTCCTCATCTACTTTTACGCCGGAAAGTTTGCAGGCTCGAATACGATCTCCGGTTTCTTTGTCCACATTGGACTTTACACGCTCAATGGAACTGACTTTTTCTACCCGCTTTCTTACCTCTGCTTCTTCCATCCCCAGTTCTTTTACCAATACCTGAATGATTTTCTCCGGTTCTTCTATCTGGCTATGAATTACAGAAATAGTACAAACCGTACGATTGGTAGCAAGCACCACACCATTGGTATCCAGAATCTTTCCACGGGCTGCCTTGATGTCTCGTTCTCTTTCATGCAAATCCTCTGCTTTTTGCCCATAATATTGGGAACAGAACACCATTAAGTATACCAAACGTCCTGCCAGAACACAGAGCACTAGCATAACCATTGTAAATACAAGCAATATTTTTCTACGGTTGTATGTCTTATTCCGAAACATATACGAAAACCTCATAAAAGCAATTACTATGATCTATTACTTCTTTTATGAGGTTATGTACTATTCTAATTAAAAATATTATCTGTATAGTTTTCCTGTGCAGAAGATTGTTCTTCCGGTGTCATTTGTTGCTGCTGTTCCTGACTTTGGGCATTCTCTTGTGCCTGTGGGTCTTCTTCATCCTTGTAAATATTCATATAAGGAAATAGTTCTGTAAAGATGTCTTTCGCCAAATTCGTTGCCAGACTACTTTGCGCCTGATTTTCTACATTCGGCTCATTAATAACGACATATACCAGTACCTGTGGGTTTTCTACCGGTGCAAATCCAATAAAGGAAACCAGATACTTTCCATTTCTACGAGGATATTTTTCTGCTGTACCTGTTTTTCCTCCCATGGAATAACCTTCCACTTTTGCACTCTTTGCAGTTCCTGCGGAAACAGTATTATATAGATAACCCTTTACGGTATCACTGGTCTGTTTTGAAATCGTTTGTTTCAGTAAAACCGGTTCAACAGTCTGAACGGTATTTCCATTATCATCTACAATCTTTTTTACCAAATGCGGCTGATAATAGTTTCCTCCATTAATAATAGAAGAAAAACCACTGGCAAGCTGAATCATTGTCACATTAAAGTTCTGACCGAATGAGTAGGTTGCAAGGTCTGCACTTCCCATTTCATCCGCACCTTTTACCAAAGTATCTGTTCTGGCTTCTCCCGGTAAATCAATATTGGTTTTTAAGCCAAAGTTAAATATTTTCTGATATTTGCTAAATTCATCTTTCCCAATGGTATCTGCCATCTGCATTAATGCATCGTTACAGGAATTCATGATTGCTTTTTCAATGGTTTCCACACCATGTCCGCCATGTGCATATGCCACACACTTAATCATATGTCCGCCCACTTCCTGATATCCGTCGCAGAAATAGGTTTCATCCCCATTTAACTTTCCGGTTTCTAATCCTGTTGCAACTGTAAATGGTTTTGCAGTAGAACCCGGCTCATAAGTATAAGTGGTACAAAAGTTTTGCCAAATTCCATTTAAATTATCCAATGTGGTCTGCTCATCCATAGATGCAATTTGCTCTGGTGTATAATATGCAGACAAATCCCACGGATTGTTTAAGTCATAACCTGTACTATCTGCCATTGCCAGAATCTCTCCATTTTGAGGATTCATTACGATTACTGCCGTATTCTGACTTCCCGGCCCTTCTGTTGCTTCATTGGCATGTGCCGCATTAAAGGCTGCAATTTTCTGTTCTACGATATTTTGAATATTCATATCTATCGTAGTAACCAGACTTTGTCCGTTTACCGGTTCTTTAATCGTTTTTTCAAAATTATTATCCGTGTTCAAATATCCGTACTGTCTTCCGTCTATTCCATTTAAAGTATCATTATAGTAGTCTTCCAATCCACCAATTCCTACATTTCCGGAAGTTGTAAATCCGAGGACTTTACAAGCTAATGAATTGTATGGATATTGTCTTACATACTCTTTTTCAAACCATACTCCCTGAATATTGGGATTCACTTTATTTCCTTTATTTTTTCCTTCGGTATACACTTCATTTTCCAGTGCTTCAAATCCCTGTATCTGCTCATATGGTAATTTTTTTCGCAATACAAAATAACGACTATCTGCCTTTTCCGTCAAAGCCGTTCTCAATTCTTCTTCCGTAACATCCGGAAAGCACTGTAGCAAAGCTGCTATCGTAGTTTCCACATACTTTTCATCTTCGTTAATAAGTTTACAATCCAATATCACATTGTATACATCCACACTGGTAGCCAGTATCGTTCCCTGAGAATCTAAAATATCGCCACGCTGATATGGAATCGTCTGACTGGCATATCCCTGTTGACTCAATACCTTTTTGGCATACTCGTTTCCTTTGCTATATCTAATGTAAAAAAGTCGTACCACCAATGCGATTAATAACAATACTACCAGTAGAAATACTACCAGTAGTTTTTTCTTCATTGCTTTTGTAAATTTTTTGGGTTTTCTATTCTTCTTTGCCAACTAATACACCCTCTTATTTTTCTGGAATGTCTTCATACTGATTCATATAATCTGTTGTCTCAATATTAAAATATACTATCTGATCCTTGCTTGGATAAACCATACCCAGTTCATTAATTGCTGTATTTTTAATACTTTCTAAATCAATAGAGGTATTAATTCGCTTTAAGTTTCCGTCGTTTTGTGTTTTTAAATCTGTTACCTGTGCTTCTAATGTAGCAACTGTTTTCATTCTGTTGGAAATATCTGACTGTAACTTCAGATATACAGCGCATACACTTACCATAGCCACCATAGCGATTGTTAAAAATATCACATATCCAGGGCTCATCTGTAATGCCTTTTCCTGATTTCTTCTGGCTGCAATTCTGGCTTTTCGCTGTCTCTCTTCTCGTACACGGTCTTTTTCCTGTTTCCGTTCTAATTCTCTATGTACCTGCTCACCGCGTCTTTGTGGGGCTGCTTCCATTTTCCGAACGGTATTTCCTTCTATATATCCTATATTTCTTCTATTTGCCATCTCTTCCTGATTCATTCTATCTTCACTCCTTATGCATTCCTGCTTATTTTTACTCCTGCTGTGCCTTTTCAAACACTCTCAGTTTTGCACTCTTGGATCTGGAATTGTATACCAACTCCTCTTCCGTTGGTATGATAGGTTTTCTTGTTATTACTTTTCCTAATGATTTCTTTCCACATACGCAAATTGGGAAATCACTGGGACAAGTACATGGATTCTCGCTTTTCTTATAAATACTCTTTACAATACGGTCTTCTAAGGAATGGAATGTGATAATACAAATTCTTCCACCCGGATTCAATAAATCTATCATATCTTCTAAGGAATTTTGCAATACTTCTAATTCTTTATTTAATTCAATTCGAATTGCCTGAAAAGTACGCTTTGCAGGATGTCCTGCGTTCATTCGTATTTTCGCCGGGATTGCTGCCTTTATAATCTCAGTCAATTCACCGGTAGTCTCAATTGGCTTTTTCGCTCTTGCTGCAACAATGTGTTTCGCAATGTTTTTCGCAAATTTATCTTCACCGAAATCTCGAATAATACGGTACAATTCCATTTCACTATAAGTATTAATCAGTTCTTTCGCTGTAAATTCCTGTCTTCTATCCATTCGCATATCCAGTGGTGCATCCTCCACTCGATAAGTAAATCCACGTTCCGGATCATCCAATTGATAAGAAGAAACACCCAGGTCAAGGACAATTCCATCCACCTTGTATACACCAATATCGGCTAATGCTTCTCTCATATCACAGTAATTACTGCGGATAATCTGAACTTTATCTTCAAATTCCAATAATCGCCGAGTAGCTGCCTTTATCGCATCCTCATCCTGATCAATTCCAATAAATCTTCCCTTTGAGGATAACCGCTTACAGACTTCATATGCATGTCCACCCCCACCCAGGGTTCCATCTACATATATGCCATCCGGTTTTATATTTAAATTTTCTATTGTTTCTTTTAAAAGTACGGACTTATGTTTGAATTCCATGCATATTCCTTTCCGGCGTATCTTGCCTAAATTGTAAGTCCCAGACTTGCCATATGTTCTGCGATTTCTTCCACATCATCATATTCATTGGTTTCTTGCCATCTGTCTTTGCTCCATATTTCTATATGATTTAAAACACCTGCCAAAACCACTTCTTTTTCTAACCCTGCGAATTCACGCAAAACAGCAGGAAGTAATACTCTTCCCTGCTTATCTACTTCACAGGACGATGCTCCTGCAAAGAAGAATCTTGCAAACTTTCTGGCTTCTTTGGAGAACTGTGATACTTCGCGGAACTTATCTTCGATGATTTTCCATTCTTCCTTGGGATACACGAATAAGCATCCATCCAGCCCCTTTGTCACAACAAATTCATCTCCAAGTAATTCTCTGAATTTGGACGGTACTATCAGTCTGCCTTTTGCATCGATTGTGTGATTAAATTCTCCCATGAACATTGAAAATCACCTTCTAACCGCACAGGTGTGATGGATTTCCACTTTTCTTTCCACTTATCCACCACTTTACACCCTTTTCTACCACTTTCCTCCACTTGTTCTTCCATTCTAGCCCATTATAGAGAAAAAAGCAATAGAAAATTAAAAAAAGTCCCCCAGGAAAGAAGTTTTTTTCTTCTTTCCCGAGAGACTTCTCTTAATAATTTATTTTATTTTTTCTCCTTTAATTACATATCATTGTAATTAAATTTCATCTTTTTTTAATTGCATATAATCCGCTATCAATCCATCTAATCGAAGACTAATCTTATAACACTCTTCTCTGTCCAGACCATTCTCAGCAGATATATTCAACTCTTTTCGTACAGTTTCAATTTGCTTTTTCAGCTCTAGCAAAGGTCTCATTGATATCTCCTTTTCTCCCCTTTTGTATTGTATCTTCTTACTGGGAAAAAAGCAAACAAAATGCGTGTTATTTTTACACAAGTTTTCGACACGAAATGCTTTTTTTGATTTTACGCGGCAGGGAGTAACAATTTCTCTATGTTTTCTCCTTTTATCAACAAAATAATTGCTTCCACCACTTGATGACATAATGCCACAATTTGACGGCAATCTCCTTCCACCGTGTTTTTTCTCTTTACATATCGGTCGTGTGCCATCTGTATAAACTCGCAAATTGCATCCGTACTATTTAGTACTCCCTGATTATTGCGAATCCACACACAATTCTTCAAGGCTTCTCCACTTTCAATATATTCCTTTAAGCTTTTCTTTAACTTTTTCTCATATATACAGTGGTCCTTCAAACTTCCTATATAATGGGCATTGTGTGGAAAGGTAAAGTAATCCGCAACATAATGTATAATCTCTCCTAATCTACGATAAAATACCCGTGTATTTATCTGGAAATTTTTCTGTTCTTCTACCAGAATCCGCATTTGCTCCTGTACTTTTGGAAACGTTCCTTCTATCTCGTGACGTTCTGTCAAAAAGGATGGTTTACAGTCAGGTAAAATACTTCCAAGATAAAATGCCTTCTTATGTGCCATCATATCCTGTTCAGAAATACTGTTTACCAGATACTTTGCTAACGATATATGAGACTTTTTTCTCATCATTTCCTCCATAGTCCTTCGACTTAAGATTACTGCCTCTAAAACACAAGAAGCAGAATAAAACTGCTAACAACTCACTTCAGTTTCATTCTACTTCCTGCCTATTCTTTTTACAAGTATTATTTTTTAAATTTTTTGTGAATATTAATGGAATTTTTAGTAAATTCTACTAACATTGACATTCAAAGCTTGCACATTCTGTTTCGGCACAACTACATGCATTGCTTCCGGCAATTCCGATAGACTGTGCTGAACATTTACATTCTTCATTAAATACACAATTTTCTGCCTTACATCCCACCTCAATCTTTTCGCTTGGAGAACCTACTGAGTTACTTGCAGAACCTCTACGCTCTTTAAAACTTTCACACCGTGTTTCATTTGATGCGGTAGCACTGTTTCCTCCAATCATGATATCTCCTTTGGAGCAGAGGTTTCCTTCGTTGTCATTATACATACAGCTTCTTACAGAACATTTCAATTGTGTCATTTTAAAATCTCCTTTTTCTTCTTTTTCGCAGATTCAGCAGCACAAGTGGGGACTTATCCCAATTTTCGTGCTGCTGAACTCTACTTTCTTAGTATGGAAATTTTAAAATTATTTATGCATTGTTTCGCTGCGGAACGATTACTTATTTCTTCCACAACATTTCTTATATTTCTTACCGCTGCCACATGGACATGGATCATTTGGATATACCTTTGCTTCTTTTACAACGGTGCCGGACTTCTTCTGTTCAATATACAGTTTATGTCTGGTCTCTTCATCAAAAATCTTGTCCCACTGTGGAAGCTCATATAACCAGTCTGCCTTTGCATCTACCATGTTCTTGTAAAGCTTTTCCTTATCAAAAGCAAGACTTACCTTTGTATCTTCTTCCATCTCTTCAATTGGATTTTCTTTTATCAAGCTGTCATTAATACCGTCTAAGAATCCGGTCATTTCCATAACGGTTAATCCGTACTTCTCTGCCAATTCTTTTACAGTACCTTCCACTTTCTCATCTGGATTCTCCAGCAACTTTTCATATACGCCCTTTTCCAGCATAAAATAATCCTGCCAGAACTTCTGAAGCTGTGCACGGTCAGTCTCCTGATTGTATGCAACACTTCTCCACTGATCTAATAATGCCATAATAAATACCATCCTTTGTTTCGATATAATTTACATGCATTGAAATATGCTCTAATAGTATAACTCATTTCTACTGATTTTTCAAAACATTTTTACTTTTTCTTACTATTAATATTATTACTAGGGAATCATACTTTCACACATTAATATGGTACGGCGTTTTCTATGATTCCTTAGCGGAGCATTTTTTATGTAATAGGACGTATTTTCCTATTATATAAAACCCCCCCCCGAAAGCAACCGCACGTTGCCTCCGAGGGGTTTTAAAAGGGGAGGATAAGTATTTAACCTTATCTTTGGTTCAAAGCATTTCGCTTTCTCCGAGGAACAAGTGGGGGCTTCGTTCCTCGGATAATTATAGTATCACCTGCTTTTTTCTTTTTATACAAGTTTTTTCACTTTTATACAAATCCGCCTGTGGTTCCTGCCACACCCAATTGCAAAATCATTTTTACCAATTTCCACATTTCATTTAAAATCACGCTGTTCGCATAGCTTAAAGGACGTGTCAATGCTCCACTTACTAACAATACAATTAAAATCAAGTTACTGTAACGCCGTATCTGACGGAAATATTGATTTACCTTTGGAATCAGTTCTCCCAATACATTAGAACCGTCTAACGGTGGCCATGGAATCAGATTAAACACACCGAGACCTACGTTAATTACCGCAGAATAATAGGCAAGCAATACTCCTGTATAAACAATTTTTGAATATACATTTCCATATTTTAACAATATTCCATATATAAGAAGCGAAAGAAATGCTAACAGGAAATTCATTGCTGGTCCTGCTAAAGACACCAAAATGGTTCCCCGCTTTTTATTCTTATAACATGCAGTATTGATGCGCACCGGCTTTGCCCAACCCATATGAAAAAACAGCAGGCACAAGGTTCCTGCCAAATCCAAATGTTTGAATGGATTTAAGGTTAATCTTCCGTCTTGTTTTGGTGTAGGATCTCCCATTTTATAGGACACATATCCATGTGCAAATTCGTGAAATGAAATGGCAATTAGATTTACCGGTGCCACATATAGCATTACCCTTAATTGATGCATATAGTAACTTAACATTTTTCTCAGTCCTTTTTCTCGTTGATTTTATAGTTAATTATAAGCGTCCCCTGAAAAAGTAACAAGTTAAATTTTTATAAACTTTATTTTCAAAACTTAAAATGCCTTGAAGATACAAGACCTTCAAGGCATTTCCGTTTTCTCTATTATTGTTCTGTATGGCATCCGCTATGGCACCCGGAACAGTTTCCACCGCATCCGCTACAGGACTTTCCGTTCTTTTTATCCCTATGTAAAGAATAAACTGCCAATGCACAAACTGCTACAACTACTGCACCAACGATAACTGTACCCATGTTACATACCTCCTATTTGAGAATGTATATCATTTATCATGGTTAGTATATGCTAACTTTTTGTATTTGTCAATACCTACTTCAATTCTTCTCTGACAATTTTTGCCGCAGCTACCATATTTTTCAAACTTGCTTCTGTTTCTGGAATTCCTCTGGTTTTCAGTCCACAGTCCGGGTTTACCCATAACTTTTCCTTTGGAATTTTTTCTAACATTTTTCTTATAGCTCCTACGATTTCCTCTACGGATGGAACTCGTGGTGAATGGATGTCGTAAACACCAGGACCTGATTCTGTTTCAAATCCTACTTCTTTCAGTGCATCTAAGATTTCCAGTTTGGAACGAGATGCTTCAAAAGTAATTACATCTGCATCCATTGCATCAATATCCTTAATAATATCATCAAATTCACTATAACACATATGGGTATGAATCTGTGTTTCCGGTTTTACACCGCTATGGCATAAGCGGAATGCTTCTAATGCCCAATCCAGATAATCACTGTGCCATTCTGCTTTTCGAAGTGGAAGTTTTTCTCTTAATGCCGCTTCGTCTATCTGAATCACGGAAATTCCTGCTGCTTCTAAGTCTAATACTTCCTGACGAATTGCAAGACCGATTTGAAATGCCATTTCTTTGTGAGATACATCTTCTCTTGGGAAAGACCAGTTCAAAATAGTTACAGGTCCTGTAAGCATTCCCTTCATTGGACGATTTGTCAAAGATGCTGCATATTGGGAATATTTTACAGTAATTGGCTCAATTCTCTTAACATCTCCGAAAATAACCGGTGGTTTTACACATCTTGTTCCATAAGACTGTACCCATGCATGCTCTGTGAAAACATATCCTCCAAAATTTTCTCCGAAAAACTCTACCATGTCGTTACGCTCATATTCCCCATGTACTAAAACATCGATATCAAGTTTTTCCTGCTCCTCCACGCATTCCTTAATAAATGCAAATACCTTCTCATCATATTGCTCTTTCGTAATTTCACCCTTACGGAAACGACTTCTGTTTGCCTTTACTTCCTTTGTCTGTGGAAATGAACCGATTGTTGTTGTTGGTAATAACGGAAGCCCCATTCTTTCTCTCTGTAATTTCTGACGTTCTACCCTTGGCACATTTCTTACAAAATCTTTTTCCGTAAGTGCTGCTACTTTCTGACACACCTCTTCATCTTTCATACCACGTTCTGACTGAATAACTGATACATTTTTCTGATATGCTTCTTCTTTTGTGTAATCCTTTTCGGAAAGCTCTGCCAGTTCATGAATTTCTTCTAACTTTTCTTCTGCGTATGCAAAATACTTCAAAATATCCTGAGACAGTTTCTTCTCACTCTTTGTAGTATAAGGTACATGAAGCAAAGAACAGGAAGTAGTAAGTACCAACTTGTCAGTTGTCTTCTTTAATTCCTCTATCAGCTTCAGTTTTTTGTCATAGTCACATTTCCAAATGTTCTTACCATTTACAATACCTGCGTATAAGTACTTATCCGCTGGAAATCCATTTTCCTGAATCAATTTTTCGGTATATTTTCCTTCTACAAAGTCCAGTCCCAATCCATCGAATGCCAGTTTGGAAATCTCCTGATAACAATCACGCACGTCCCCAAAATATGTCTGTAACAGAACCTTTACACTTCCCTTTGCAGAAAGAATATCCTGATACAAGTCACAGAATAATTTTTTATCTGCACTGTCCATGTCTAATACTAATGCCGGTTCATCAATCTGAATCCACTCTACCCCACGTTTCTCACATTCCTGTAATAATTCCTGAAATGCCTTTTTTACCGGTTCTACATAGCTTTCTTTTGCTACACCATTTTCTGCAACTGCCAATTTTAAGAATGTATATGCTCCGATAGTTACCGGTCTTGGGCAAACACCTAATGCTTTTGCTTCTTCATATTCTGCAAACAGTTTGTCTGCCTGAAGCTTCAATTCCATTCCATTTTCTAATTCCGGTACCATATAGTGATAGTTGGTATTGAACCACTTTTTCATGGCAAATGCCTTTACATCACCATGCTCTCCCTGATATCCTCTTGCCATTGCAAAATAGGTATCTAATGGTGACAGATTCAGTTTGCGGTATCTTTCCGGTACTGCATTTAACATAACTGCCAAGTCCAACATTCCGTCATAATAGGAAAAGTCATTCACCGGGCTTATGGTAATTCCTGCTTGCTTTTGTTTTTTTAATTTTTCACTTCTCAGTGTTTTTGCTGTTTCTTTTAATTCTGCTTCTGTTACTTCTCCTCGCCAGTATTTTTCTATGGCAAATTTTAATTCTCTCATTTTTCCGATTCTCGGATATCCTACGATAGTTGTATTCATTTTCTCCTCCTTATTGCTCCGTTATTATGTCTCTCATTATAACGATACTCTTTCGTTCTGTATAATACCTAAAAACTCCTATTTGATATAGTTTTAAGTTATACCAAATAGGAGTTTTCCTATCGTAGTTATTTTATTTTTTCAAAATTCATCTAACTGCTAAGCTCTAATTGCTGTTTCCAATGCGATTTCTATCATTTTTCCAAATCCTAACTGACGTTCCTCAGAAGTTAACTCTTCTGGACGATAAATATGGTCAGAAATGGTTAAAATGCAAAGGGCATGTTTTCCTGCTCTTGCTGCATTTAAGTACAAGGCACCACTTTCCATTTCAACTGCTAATACGCCCATTTTCTTGAATGCATCCTTGCTGTTTGGTCTGTCATTGTAAAAGGCATCTTCAGATAAAATATTTCCAACCTTTACTTCTGTTCCAAGGTCTTTTGCACTTTCTACCGCAGTACTTAACAAATGATAATCTGCCAATGGTGCTAAATGTCCCGGACAGCCGAACTGCTCCACATAATCGGACACCATAGATGCTCCCATACCGATTACCACATCCATGAGTTTAATATCATCCTGGATTGCACCGGCAGAACCGATACGAATAATGTTGTCCACTCCATAAAAATTGAATAATTCATAGGAATAAATTCCGATGGATGGCATTCCCATTCCCGAACCCATAACAGAAATTTCTTTTCCCTTATATGTTCCGGTAAATGCCAACATGCCTCGTACCTGATTGACACATTTTACATTTTCTAAATAAGTCTCTGCTATAAATTTAGCGCGTAATGGGTCCCCCGGCATTAAAACTGTTTTTGCAAAATCCCCTTCTTTTGCTTCTATATGTGGTGTTGGTGTATTTGCCATAATCTATCTCCTTCTCTCGTTTTCTTTTAGTTTACCACTTTTTCCATATTTTTAAAAGGGCAAAAGTGCCACCAGAAATGCTGTTAAACTGGCGAATATTGCCACTTCAAAAAGTCCTTTTCCCCGATAAGCCAAAACTAATGCAACAATCACTCCTGCACTTGCCGTAAGAACAGATCCTGTTGCATAAAAAACTGCCGGGAAGGTCATCGCTCCCAGTACTGTATAAGGTATATATGCAAGGAAAGAACGTACGAATTTATTTTCTATCTTTTTTTGAAAAATTACGAATGGCAGTACACGAATCAGATAGGTGACACCAAACATAACAAGCATATAAATCCAAAAGTTATTCATGTGTCTCTTCCTCCTCTGCTTCTTCCTTTACCGGAAATAGCCATGCTCCGATTGCAGATGCTATTACTGCGCAGATAATAATGGCAAATCCACCGGAAATCTGATTTAATCCCGGTAAATAGTACAAACAAAAACTTAATGCAACTGCCAAAAGTACTATTAAAAGTACATTTCTGTTCTTCTTAGTAACCGGTACAACAATCGCAATAAACATTCCGTAAATAGCAAGTCCCAATGCAGAAACAATATTATTTGGTAAAACATCTCCCAGAATGGCTCCTGACACGGTTCCTAAATGCCACCCTAAAATAGGTAAAACAATCAGTCCTGCAAAATATTTACTGCTGACTTCCCCTTCTCTACTCATAGCTACTGCGAATATTTCATCGGTAACACAAAATCCAAGTAACATTTTCTTCGGTGTATGAAACTCCCTTGTTACCTTTTGGGATAGGGAAATACTCATCAATGCATATCTTAAATTGATAATAAACTGTGAAATTGCCATTTCTATGTAAGAACCAGCCGCTGACATAATCGTAATTCCTGCAAACTGCCCCGCAGAGGTCACATTCATTACCGATACCACCAGTGCCTGCCACCAGTCAAGTCCACTTGCTACTGCCGCAATTCCAAATGTAAAGGACACAGAAAAATAGCCAATGCCTATGGCACCGCCATCTTTTATGCCCTGTTTAAATTCATCCATTTTATTCACCCTTAGCCTTTGTATTATCCGTATATTTTACTATATTTTTCCTTCTTCTGTAAAGAACCTACTACAAAAAATCGGATTTTTTGTGTTTAGGTTCTATTAGCAAAAGAGACATTTCTACAAACCGTAAAAACATTTTCCAGAAGCTTTTTTACAGTTTCTAAAATTCCTCTTGCCAAATTTCTACGAACCCATTACTATATTATTAAGAGAATTCTCAAAGAGGTATATAATATGAAAAAATCAAAACAAATTCTTGCTATTATTGGCATTATTTTACTGGTTGCACTTTACCTTTGCACATTGGTTCTGGCTGTTTTAGGAAAAGCATTTTTCACCGTATTTATGGCAGCACTTGTGCTTAGTATTGCACTACCGGTAATCTTATGGCTCTTCACCTTGATGCAAAAGTCAAGAAAAGAAAAAAATGAAAAGAAAAATTCTTAAGAAAAAGCTGGCACGGAAAGATAGGAGATAACACCTTCATATCCTTTCTGTGCTAGCTTTTTTTCTGAGACAATTTTATCTTGCTTATACTTTTATATGTTGTTTCTATTGAAATAGTTTGGATAGATTACTCTTGTATACAATATGCAATTCATGTAATGCTCGTGTCACTGCCACATACAATAACTTAGCATCTCCTTCATTTTCCTCATAAGCCTTTTCATTCGGATTCCACAAAATTACTGCATCAAATTCCAACCCCTTGGTAAGCTGAATTGGCAATACCATAACACCCTTTTTAAATTCTTCTTCCTCCCCCTCTACGCCTAATAATGTTTTCAGTTGTTGCCGTACCTCTTCTGCCTCTTTTTCATTTCGGCAAATGACTGCCGTTGTATCGTATCCGCGTTTCTGTATTTCTTCAATTATTGTAGCTGTTTTTTGCTCTGGTTTCTCTGTCTTACAAAATGCTACTTCTTTTCCATGTCGAATCACTGGCTGAATCTTATATTTTCCAAAAGAAGCCCTCTCTAATATCTTTCCTGCATACTCTGAAATCTCTATGGTATTTCGATAACTCTTTGCTAAAATATGAAATCTTAGTCGCTGTGGCTCAAAAATCTCTTTTTGTAAATCTTCCCAATCGTTCATACCGGTTTCATAATTAATGTTCTGTGATACATCTCCCATAATAGTAAAATAGCATCCCACTAATATTCTACTCAATACATAATAAACCATAGAACCAAAATCCTGCGCCTCATCCACTATAATCTGTCCAAACTGATCCTGCACCTCTTTTTCGGAAATTCGTTTTTGAATCAATGCAAGTGATGCCACGTCATAAACATCAAATTTTCCTTTTTTACTTCTTTCCAGCCACTCATCGGTATCAACCGCGTGCTTTTTTCCATATTCTAATATAAAACTCTGGTATATGTTTAAAATATTCTTCTGCGCATTTTCCAACTTATAATAGCCACGATATTCCTTTATTTTTTTCCTTGCAATACTCATGCCTATCCTCTGGCACTAAAAAACGAATACGATTCTTAATTCGCTCATTTAATAACTTACAAATCTGATGTACCGATACATTTTTATTTTCTTGCAAGGTAGTAGCAATACTTTCTTTTGAAAGAATTACACCAAGTTTTTCATCTCTTACCGGTGTACAAGGCAATAACTTTTCTCGCATATCTGCTAAATATTTTTCCAACTCCTTTACAAAGTTTAATTTACTTTTAAATGCCTCCTTAGTTTCTACAACCTGATACTTTTTCTTCCACTCTCTTCCCAGTATTTCACGGAAAAAAACGTCCATTCTTTTCTGTTTTACATGATGAACATCCAGTTCAGGCAAACCACTGGTAATGTAATTCAGTAACATATCATTACTTCCGATAATGCAAAACTCACTTGGTGTAAAACGTTTTTCATAGTTATACAAAATATAAGAGATACGATGCATAGCAACGGTAGTTTTTCCACTTCCCGCCACTCCCTGTACAATGATATTTGCAAATGGGGTTTCACGAATAATCTCATTTTGTTCCTTTTGTATTGTTGAAATAATGTCTCCCAACACTACATCTTTATTTTGCGAAAGATATTTTACCAATAACTCATCTGTAGCTGCGGTATCATTGTCATAATACCCTATCAACTTTCCATCATTTACATCAAATGTGCGCTTTAATTTTAAATCAACCGGAATTGTACCTATGTCCGGTACATCATAGCTTCCAGCTCCCAATTCATTTTCATAGTATAATGTAGAAACCGGCGCGCGCCAGTCAATTACTATCACATTTGTTTTATCTTTGGAAACTCCATTTTTCCCAATATATAAGCTTTCTTCCTGCCCTGTTTTTATCTCCTTGTAATCAACTCTTCCAAAATAAGGTTTTTGAAATGCAGCTCGATTTTTTCGAAGCATATTCTCGTTATGTTCTTGCATGTCACGACTTACAATCAACTGATTGTAAAGCTCCGTATCACCAGAGGAGACTGCTGCATATAATTCCTCTGTTTCCTTTTTTCCCTTTTCTGCCTTTTCTTCATAAAGAATTATATTTTCTCGTATGACCTCTCGACACCTGTTAAAATGTTCCTGTTCTTCTCTCATATGCTTTTGCCTCCTTCTTGCTTCTTTTTCGTTGCTTAGTAAGGATAACAAAAATTTAAAATTAATACTAGACTTATATTTTTCATTATGTTATAGTGTTGTATAGAGTCATAGCCAAAAACAGGAACGCATGTCAGAACATGTGTTCCTGTTTTTCATTTTCTATTTATCTTCTTTTTTCTGTATCAGCCAGAACAGTCCCAAAATACATCCTAACCAGCAGATACAATTTAAGGCATATTTTACAATGATAAAGTATTCCGGGTATCCATCCCAACGCCAAATACCCATAATACGTTCCACTATCTCAGGCAAAAATGCTCCTATGATAAGTAAAATGATAGATAAGATATTTTTTTGTTTCACCAACCTTCCCTCCTTTATGATTTGTTCGGTTAGTTTAACCTAACATCTTTCATTTTACCTAAGACCATATTGCCTGTCAAGATTTCACTTTCTATCATTCTCCTGTGGTATCTGTACTTGCATCTCCACTTGTATCACTACTTGTATCCGCAGTAGCTGTCATATCTTCCACACTCTTAGAAAATGCGGTACTCATACTACTATCTACGATATAAATAGTATCCGAGTTATTATCCATGATATAATACTGGTTCGTAATCTCATTTTGCATTCCGATGGTAATGGTTCTTGTACCATCCCCCATCGTAAATGTCAATACATTGGTTGGATTATCAAATCCATACTCACTGGTATCTTCTACATTTTCCAGCTTTTCTTCTGAGGTAACATCGGCTACTGCCGCTAACATGGTATTTATTTTATCTTGGTCAATATTGATGCTATGATCCGACTGATAATACCAGGTATCTCCATCCTTTTCAAAGGTAATGGTTGTTCCGTTTAACTGATAGGAGAAGGCGTTGACTTTCTCCTTATCAATTTTAACTGCTTCTATCTTCTTACTTTCTTCTTCCTTTTGTTCCTTTTCGGCTGTTTTTGCATTATATGTTTTCAATCCGAAATATGCAGCTACGCAAAGAACTACTAAAACACAAATTCCAATAAACTGTTTTTTCTGTCCATTCATTATCTCTTTCTCCTTCTTGCCCAGATGACAATGCCTGTTACCAATAATCCTAATGGAATCAGAATTAATACAATTATCATTCCAATGGTAATTGCACTCTGTGTCAATGTCAGATTAGAAACTTCATAAGACTTCACTGGAACTACATTTTCTGTTTCACCACTGGTAAATTGTGATGTAATTCCCGTAAACAATGTCAGGTTATTTCCATATACCTGTTGGCTAACATCATCTGTAAAGATATTGACACCACCAAACAGATACAATTCTGTACTTTCTCCACCATCTTCTGCTGCTGCCTTTGTTACATGAAGACCTACTGCAAACGGTCCGTCTACATCATTTTCACCTTTTGAATAGTCTGATGCTGTGGTAACATCCTTCTTTGCAAAAGAATTTTCAGAAGTTGTAAGCAATGGTGTATATGTGATTCCACTTGCGGTTGCTTCGTTGTCTGTCTGCTGTGGATAAGTAAATCCCTGACTAAACGGTGTGAAAATCCTGCCTTCTGCTGCTTTTGAAGTAACTGCATCCGAGCCAATCTCCGGTAACAGATAGTATTGATTCTTATAATAATGCTGTGTATCATTTTCTACCACTAATCCATCTTCCAGTGTTACGTTATAGGCTGACAATATCTTTTTGAAATTACTTAAATCTTCTTCTGCATAATTCGATACAATAATTGCTTTTCCACCATTCTCAAGATAATTTGTAATCTTTGTTACATCATCCTCAGAATAGTCCTTAGATGGTCCCAATAGCAACAAACAAGCTGCATCCTCCGGAACAGAATCATTTTCCAACAAATTTAGTGTTTTTAACTCAATATTTTGTTTTTCTAATGCATCTGTAAAACTTCCGGATAAGCTATATTCCTCATGTCCGGTAATTGCATACATCACTGTTGTATCTTCGCTGGTAACATAGGAAATGGCACTGGTAATCTGTCCTTCTCCATCATAACCTGTTACCTTCTGCTGATAGGTGGTGTAATCTACGTCATATTGATAAATGTCATTGTAATCAATTACTTTAGAACGCTTTTCTCCAACTACAATTAAACTATTCTTTGTAGGAGAACTCTCCGTATAATCTTTATAAAATGTTGGTGCTACTGATGGGTCCTTATACTCTACGGTAACATGATTGGAATAAGATTCGTAACGCTTTAATGTCTTTTCCAAATTTGTATCCTGACTATCTTTCTTTGCCAGAACATAAATCGTAACATCTTCTTGCAAATTATCCAACATTTTTTCTGTATCCTTTGTAATGGAATACAGTTTCTGTGATGTTACATCGATACTTGCTAACTTTTCCGGTAACTGTGTTGCTACCATGTTTACAGCCACTACTGCTACCAGGGCTACTACTATCATACTACTGCTGAATACACCAAGTTTTAATTTCTTTGTGCTCATACTCCAACGTCTTTTCTGAATAGACTGCGAAGTAAGAAACAGGAAAAATACGCTCATTGACACATAGTATATCAATGACTTTACATCAATACATCCCTGAAAGAAATTATCCATCCCGCTGGTTAAATCAAAACAATTCAGAATTTTGGTAACAATATTTCCAGTAGAAGAAATCACCTGAGTAATTCCGTTCATCATATAACCTAAAAATAACAGTGCAAAGGTAAGAACTGCTGCAATTACCTGACTTTCTGTAATGGATGAAACAAAAGTTCCGATTGCAATACAGGTCATTCCAAAGAGCCAATACCCTAACACAGCTGCATAACACTCAGCAAATTGGATTTCTCCAAAAATATGTAAAAATACCGGTGTGATTGCCATAACTGCTACTGCAATAGTAAAAATAGTTGCTACTGCTAAATATTTTCCCCACACTACTTTTCCTACCGAAACCGGTGCGGTTAAAATCAACTGATCTGTTTTTGTCTTTCGCTCCTCTGCTAAAACACGCATTGTTAATATTGGGACTGTTATTAGCATAATCACTGTGGTTGCTGATAAAGTATTTGATATATATGGGGAACCATAGGCAAGATTATACACATAAAAATATAGTCCGAATAAACCTAACGTTGCTGCTAAAAATAACCATCCAATCACAGACTGGAAAAACGATTTTATTTCTCTTTTATAGATTGCCCACATTACTGTTGTCCTCCTTCCCCAGTTAACGCAAGGAAAATGTCTTCTAAGGATTTTCCGCTGGTGTTCATTCCATAAATCGGAAGTTCTGCATTTGCGAAAGCATAAAAAACACTTTCTCGAATATCTGTATTTTTTTCACTTTCTAATATGAGCTTACAGATTCCCTCTTCGTTTTCTTTTTCTGTCTGAATGCTATGTACACCTGAAATATTTTCTGCAACTCTTCTTACATCTTCTTCTGCACCCTTTATTTCCAATGTCAACTCTAATCCACTTTCCATTTTCTCTGTGAGATTTTCTGTTGTGTCACTTGCTACTAATTTTCCTTTGGAAATAATAAAGATATGGTCGCATACTGCACTAATTTCTGAAAGAATATGAGAACTTAAAATAACGGTATGGTCTTTTCCTAATTTTTTAATCAGTTCTCTGACCTCTATCATCTGCTTGGGGTCTAAACCTACGGTTGGTTCATCCAAAATGATAATTTCCGGAAATCCTAAGATTGCCTGAGCCATTCCCACCCTTTGTTTATATCCTTTGGAAAGATTGCGAATTAACCTTCCGGACATCTGAGTAATTCCGGTCATTTCCATCGCTTTTTCTACTTCTGCTTTGCGATTTGCCTTTGGAATCTGCTTCAATTCTGCTACAAACTCCATATACTCTTTTACCGTCATTTCTACATATAATGGCGGCAATTCCGGTAAATATCCGATTGCCTTTTTTGCTTCTTGCGGTTGTTTTAAAATATCGAATCCATTGATTTTTATTTCGCCTGATGTGGCACCAAGATAGCCGGTAATCATATTCATAGTAGTTGATTTTCCTGCACCATTTGGTCCAAGGAAACCATAGATTTTTCCGTTTTCCACGGTAAGATTTAAATCATCTACTGCTATATGATTACCGTACTTCTTAGTCAGATGTGTAATCTCAATCACGTCGATTCCTCCCTGTGTGTTTTTTGATGTTTATGTGTCTTGAAAACATCCTTTTCTTATTGTAGGAATCAAATGTGTTGATTTATAGAAAAATTTGTGATTTTTTTGTGATGAAATTTTTAAACTATGCTCTTACTCGCAGGAAACGCCTAATTTTTTCAGCTCTTCTTCTGCCTGCTCTTTTCCCTTAAACCAGATTGCATGCATACCATTTTCTTTTGCTGCAATAATATTTTTCTCGTTATCATCTAAAAATACACATTCCTCTGGTTTGAGATGATACGTATCAAATAAACTTTGAAAAATTTCCGGCTCTGGCTTAATCTGCTGAACCTGATAAGAAAATAAAACGCCATCCATATCTGCTACAAACGGCAGTTCCTGTTTTGTCATTTCAAAAGCTCTTTTTCCATAATTTGACAAGATATAAGTCTTATATCCCTTTTCTCGGAACTTTTTCACCCAGGACACCGAATATGGAAAACAATGAATACTTTCCGGTATATTCTCCCATACCAAACGTATTTCCTTTTCATATTTCGGCGCATTTTGGATAAATCCTTTTAAAATATCTTCATCGCTCATCCGACTCCGATCCAGTTCATTCCATAACGGAGACAACGCCGTTGCATTTGCAACAGCGTCATAAGCTTCTCCCGTAATATGTAATGTTCGAAGCATACGCTCCCAACTGTATTCTACTAATACATTTCCTACATCAAAAACAATATTACGAATCATATTTTCTCCTCTTAGCGGTAGATGATATCATCTCTTCCCGGTCCATTAGAAACCATGGTAATTGGGAAACCAATTTTTTTCTCTACAAACTCGATATATTTACGGCAGTTTTCCGGTAAATCCTCATATTTCTTAATACCACGAATATCACATTTCCAACCCGGTAATTTTTCAATAACCGGCTTTGCTTTCTCTAACTTTGCTGTAGTTGGGAAATCAGTTGTAATTTCTCCGTCAATATCATATGCCACACATACCGGAATTTCATCCAGATATCCTAATACATCCAATACGGTAAATGCTACATCTGTAGTTCCCTGAATACGGCAACCATATTTACTTGCCACTATATCAAACCATCCCATACGTCTTGGTCGTCCGGTTGTTGCTCCGAATTCTCCGCCATCACCGCCACGACGTCTTAACTCATCTGCTTCATCACCGAAAATTTCACTGACAAATGCACCTGCACCAACCGCGGAAGAATATGCCTTACATACAGTAATAATCTTCTTTATTTCATAAGGTGGAATTCCTGCACCAATTGCTCCATAAGCTGCTAATGTAGAAGAAGAAGTTACCATTGGATAGATTCCGTGATCCGGGTCTTTTAAAGAACCAAGCTGACCTTCCAATAAAATATTTTTTCCAGCCTTAATTGCCTCATAAAGGTATGCTGAAGTATCACATACATATGGTGCTACCATATCGCGATAGCTGTGAAGTTCTTCTAATAAATCCTCTGGTTTTAATGCTGGCTTATGATATAAATGTTCCAAAATAACATTCTTTGTCTCACATACACGCTCTACTTTTTCCTTTAAAAGTTCTTCATCAAATAACTCACTTACCTGAAAACCGATTTTTGCATATTTATCAGAATAAAATGGAGCAATTCCTGACTTTGTGGAACCGAAAGAATTTTTACCTAAACGTTCTTCCTCACACTGGTCAAATAAAATATGATAAGACATTACCATCTGTGCACGGTCAGATACCAAGATTTTTGGCATCGGAACATTTCTATCTACAATAGACTGAATTTCCTTAAATAATACTGGAATATTCAATGCTACTCCGTTTCCGATAATACTTGTGGTATGGTTATAAAATACACCACTTGGAAGGGAATGTAATGCAAACTTACCATAATCATTTACGATTGTATGTCCTGCATTTGCGCCTCCCTGGAAACGTACAATAATGTCAGCTTCTTTTGCTAACATATCTGTAATCTTTCCCTTTCCTTCATCGCCCCAGTTCGCTCCAACAACAGCCTTTACCATGTTTGAATTCCTCCTTGTATTTTACCTTTTTACTTCATGATTATACAGAAAAAAGATGCATAAGTAAAATCAATGTTTGTTATATTTGATATAACTCCTGCTTATCTTTCTATCATGTTTAATAATTGTTGTGCCGCCGCAGACATTGGTATTCTTTCGTCTGCCACTACACAAATCTCTCGACTTGGAATTCTTTTTTCAAATTCCAGTAAAAATAATTCTCCGGTTTTTAAATAATCTTCTGCAAAATCTTTTACCACGCTGGCAATTCCCAATCCTTTTACTGCAAATTGTATCAACATATTGCTGGTGGCAAGTTCAAATTCCGGGTGTAACACCACATCATTTTCCTTTAAAAAACTTTCTACATAATTTCTTGTAGAAGTAGTTCCTTCTAAGCACATAATAGGAAGTTCTTCTAATTGTGCATACTGCAACTTTTTCCCTTTTAACTTTTCAAAGTTCTTCCCAGCTACAAAAACATCTTCTATCTTTCGAACTGTTTCTATTTTCCAATCATGTCGACTAATAATAGGTGTACTTACCACACCAAAATCAATTTTTCCGTCTTGAAGATGCTTTAAAGTCTCCGGTGTGGGAGCATTGGTTACTGTTACTTTGATTCCCGGATAACGCCGATGGAACTTTTCTAATACTTCCAATAAGTAAAACTGCAATGTCATATCGCTGGCACCGATACGAATTTCTCCGGTTTCCAGTTCCAACATTTCTTTAAATTTTCGTTCTCCTTGTTGAATGTACTCATAACCGCGTTGAACAAAAGAATACAACACTTCCCCCTCGGTAGTAAAACGTACTCCCTTCGAGGTGCGTACAAACAGTGGGCTTCCCAATGCTTCTTCTAAATTCCGAATTGCCTGACTTACCGCCGGTTGGGAAACCGCAAGTTCTTCCGCAGCCAACGTGATACTTTTCATTTTTCCCACATAATAAAATATTTTATAATATTCCAAATTAATATCCATGCTCGCTCCTATTTGATAAATCTGCCCTTCGCAATAGAAGGAAGGAACCGTAACTAAACAGCTCCTTCCTTGCTTTTCTACTTTTCTTTTATTCTTATTCCGGTAAGCTCTTGCTACATGCAATTGCCAGTGCTCCTGGTCCAATATGGCAAGATATACTTAATGACAATGGGTCTATCTCTATTTCAAGATTTGGATAATGTTCCTTTAACATCTCACGAAACTCTATTGCAGGTTCTATATCCTTGGTATATGCAATAAATAAATGCATTCCTGTTCCATCTTCTGCCTGAAAACGTTCCTTAAAATCCTTTGCCATTGCATCTAGCATAATAGACTTTGCCTGTTTTACTGTTCTCGCTTTTGCAAAAGCATCCAGCTTTTCCCCCTGAATCTGAAGTACCGGTTTTAATTTTAACAGGGTTCCCAGTGCTGCTGCCGCAGGTGTAATTCTTCCACCTTTTTTCAGATAATATAAAGTGTCTAACATGATATAGATACTGGAATCAAACTTTACTTTTTCCAGGTATTCCTTAATCTGTTCCGCATTCATTCCTTTTTTTGCTAATTCTACAGCATCTAATACAGACTGTTTCTGTGTTACGGAAATTCGTTGGTTATTCACCACCTGAACCTTTCCTTCATAATCCTGTGATAACATAATTGCAGTCTCACAAGAGCTACTAAGTCCACTAGACATCGGTATATATACCACTTCATCATATTCCTGAAGTAACTTGTCCCAAAAATCTGTTACATCGCCAACTGCTGGCATAGATGTGGAAATTTCCGCATTTCCCTCTAATTTTTCATAAAACTGTTCCTGGGTTAAATTCACACCCTCATAATAAGTTTCACCATCTATAAAAAAAGGCATTGGAATGACATGTACTCCATATTCCTTTGCCTGCTCCTGAGTAATTCCACTATTACTGTCGGTTGCCACTGCGATTTTACTCACTGTGTTGTCCTCCTTTAAGTTCATTCTGTTGGGTATTATACCACATTTTCATAAGAGATACAACTAAAACAAAGCCCCTTGATTCCCTTAAGGAACCAAGAGGTTTTGCTTTTATCTATCCTTGATTCAGGCTTGAGAATTACATCATTCCCATTCCGCCTGCACCACCTGCTGGCATTGCAGGAACATCTTCTTTGATGTTAGCAACTACAGATTCTGTTGTTAATAATGTAGATGCTACTGAAGTTGCATTCTGTAATGCACTTCTTGTTACCTTTACAGGATCAAGAATTCCAGCGTCTACCATGTTAACATATTCTTCTGTTGCTGCATTGAATCCAACACCTGGTTCAGATTCTCTTACTTTATTGATAATAACTGCTCCTTCTAATCCTGCATTTGCAGAAATGTAATATAATGGAGCTTCCAATGCCTTTAAGATAACCTTTGCACCGGTCTTTTCATCACCTTCCAAAGACTCAGCTAATTTTGCAACTTCTTTAGAAGCATGGATATATGCAGATCCACCACCTGCAATAATTCCTTCTTCAACTGCTGCTCTGGTTGCATTCAAGGCGTCTTCCATACGAAGCTTGCTTTCTTTCATTTCTGTTTCAGTTGCAGCACCTACACGGATAACTGCTACACCACCAGCCAATTTTGCAAGTCTTTCCTGTAATTTTTCTTTATCGAATTCAGAAGTTGTTTCTTCAATCTGTCCTTTAATCTGTGCAATTCTAGACTTGATAGCTTCTTTATCGCCTTCACCATCTACGATAACTGTATTTTCTTTCTGAACTTTAACAGATTTTGCACGTCCTAACATATCTAATGTAGTTTCTTTTAAGTCTAATCCAACTTCTTCGGAAATTACTTTTCCACCTGTTAAAATTGCAATATCCTCTAACATTGCTTTTCTTCTATCACCATATCCCGGTGCTTTAACAGCTACTACATTGAATGTTCCACGCAATTTGTTTACAATTAAGGTTGTCAATGCTTCGCCTTCTACGTCTTCTGCAATGATTAACAATTTTGCACCGGACTGTACTACCTGCTCTAATAATGGAAGGATTTCCTGAATGTTACTAATCTTTTTGTCTGTAATTAAGATGTATGGATCATCTAATACTGCTTCCATCTTATCCATATCTGTTGCCATGTATGCAGAAACATATCCACGGTCAAACTGCATACCTTCTACTAAATCAAGCTCTGTCTGCATTGTCTTAGATTCCTCGATTGTAATAACACCGTCGTTAGAAACCTTTTCCATTGCATCTGCTACCATATTTCCTACTGTTTCATCTCCAGCAGAAATCGCTGCAACCTTTGCTATCTGATCCTTTCCGTTTACTTTACTGCTCATTGCTGCAATTGCTTCTACTGCTTTATCAGTAGCTTTTTTCATACCACGTCTTAAGATAATTGGGTTAGCTCCTGCCTCTAAGTTCTTCATTCCTTCTTTTACCATAGCCTGAGCTAAAACTGTAGCGGTTGTAGTACCATCACCTGCAACATCATTTGTCTTTGTTGCAACTTCTTTTACTAACTGCGCTCCCATATTTTCATATAGATCTTCTAATTCGATTTCTTTTGCAATTGTAACACCATCATTTGTAATTAATGGAGCACCAAAAGATTTATCCAAAACAACGTTTCTTCCTTTTGGTCCGATTGTAACTCTTACTGTATCTGCTAATTTATCTACACCAGCCTGCAATGCTGATCTTGCTTCTGTGCCGTATTTAATTTCCTTTGCCATAATTCTCAATCTCCTTTTCTATTATATAAACTCAATCTTGTGGATTGGTAATCGCTTATGAAATATTTATTTTATGCTTCTACAACTGCAAGAATATCATTCTGTTTTACAATAATATATTCTTCACCATCCAGTTTTACTTCATTTCCTGCGTATTTAGAATAAATAACTTTATCTCCAACCTTTACATGCATTGTCACTTCTTTTCCATCTACGTTTCCACCAGGTCCTACAGCTACTACTTCTGCTTCCTGTGGTTTCTCCTGTGCGGAACCTGCTAAAATGATTCCAGATTTTGTGGTCTCTTCTGCTTCACACTGTTTCAATACAACTCTGTCTGCTAAAGGTACTAATTTCATTATAATTCCTCCTTATTTATAAATCTATTTTTTGCATATCTTTTAGTCTTACTAGCACTCATTTAATTCGAGTGCTAACGCTTATGTATTTAATGTAGCACTACACTTTTTCTTTGTCAATACAGTTTTTGAGATTTTATAAAAAGTTTAGATTTGAGACATCTTTTCCTAAAGCGTTTTTATATCATAAAAAAATTATATATTTTCACAATTTCATGTAATGCGATATTTCCTGTGATAGATATAAGAAAGGTTCTAAAATAAATGTTGGGGTAACGAATTATATTTGATATTCGTTACTCCAACATTTTTTGTTATGATAAAAGAAAACCCCCAAGCGCCAACGTCTACCAAACAAATGCACTTGGAGGTACA
>JAAYPT010000064.1 GCA_012519695.1 Clostridiales bacterium
ATTAGACACCTTAATTTTACCATAACAAAAGAGTAAGTTCCTTATATTTTGGGCATTTTCTTAAAGTTGTTTACTACTAGCCCAGAAAAAATAGGGGTTGTGGATAAAAGTACGGAAACTCAAGTTCCAATGCTTTCATACTTGATTTTACATTCATTAGCTTTAATAATTGGTAAGCCTGCCTATAATAATATTTGCAGGCTTCTTTTTTTCTGTTTTTCTTTCTTTTATATATGTCTTTTGCATAATATGTTTTCCTAATACATTTCCTCTTTCGCACCTTAATTCAAATAGTATTCCTTTTTCACAAAATTCCAATGCTTTTTCAAATTGATTATTTTCTTCATATTGTAATGATAGATTTTCGTATAGAAGACCTACGCTAGCATAGTGGTATTTTACATCAACTTTACTATTTTCAAATCCTTTTAATACTTGTTCTAATAAACAGACTGCCTGCTCTTTTTTATTTAATTTATTATACATTCTTGCAATATAATTAATAATTGTTGTTTCATATTTATTTAGTACTATTTTTTCCAAATCCTCTATTTTACAATTTTTTCTAGTTATCCAAAAAGCTTCCTGACATCTTTTTATTGTCTCTGCCTCAGTAATTTTTCCTTTTTTTTCATCAAAAATAGCATCCATATATACTATATACTGTTTATTCTCATTATATTTGATAGGCAACCTTTCTTTTAATTTGTTATATAATTGTTCCGCTTTTACATATCTTTTATAATGCATTTCCCTTGAAATATCCCGTTCCAACTCCAATAATTCAAACTCTTCTGCTACTAATCTTGTACCACATATCTCTCTATCTATATTCATATACTCCTTCAGTTTTTGAAAAGTTCCTTTCTTTGGGCTATACTTTCCTGTTTCAATTCTGGATATTGTTTTTTGATCCATATTTAGTTCATCTGCAACTTTTTCTTGAGACTTTTTCAATAACTTACGTTCTTGACTTATCACCTCTGCCATCAGATATATCTCATTCTGATGATAGTTTTTCCAGATATTTACTTTTTTTTCTCATATTTCTTTCCATATTTTTCATATACCCATTTCAAAGCATCCCTTTGTTTTTTCCATTCCTGATATTTTTCTTCGTTTATATCTTTATAACATAACAGTAATAATTCCAAAAATTGTGGTAAATTTAGCAATAAACCATTTTCTGTAAGAATATCTATCGTATGGATTCCTATACTTGCTGCTTCTATCTTTCTTCCTCTTTTCATAAATTCCTTCATAAACATCCACGCAGCTTTTCCATATATATTTGCAAGTACTTCCTCATCACTAAAATTATATCGAATATAATTCAATATTTTTTCCCGGTAATTGAGAATTTCTATCTTTCCCTGCTTATTTTTTTCATTCATCCACATTAGAAGTAATATCATTTCTTCTTCACCTAATAAAAATTCATCTAGGTTTTCTATCTTAAACTCTGGAACAGTAAAGTTAATTGCATTTTCTAAATAACCAATACTTTTTAAAGTATTATGATAACATTCTTCCTCTAATACAGATTTTATTTTATAAATGTACTGTTTATGTAATGGCTGATCTGCTACTTTTATTTTTTCATAATATATAATTCCTCTCTCGGCTTTTACATACTCTCCCTCTTCTAAATATTTTTCTATTACTTCTCTTAGATAATAAATTTTATAAGCCTGTTCATCTGGTAATAATTCCATTTTATTTACAGATTTTCCTAATCTCTGTAAAATTCTTTCCATTACAAAAAAATCTGGAAATCTTTCTCCACGTTCTAATCTCTTTATACAGGTACCTGAACAAACTCCAAGACATAATTTTTCTAAATCAATATTTTTCTTTCTTCTTAAATAGTTTAATAATTTTCCAACTTCCTCTTTTGTCATACACAACCAGCTCTTTTCGCATATTCTAATTTTTAATATATCATACTTTTTATTATATTAACATGACATTTATGGAACATTTTTGATTGCTTTTTCACACAAAAACAAACCGCACTGTGCTTTATCCACAATGCGGTTTGTTTTTCCACTTTATTTTATTTGTAACTCTATTCTTCTTCCTCAGAATCCCCTTCTGCCCTTTCTAATAATTCCTGCATCAGTTCATCATCTGTTTCTGTTACCTGACCGGAAGCTCTTTTTGCTGCCTCGGCTGCAGCCGCTGCACTCATTTTTTCTTCTTCCTCAGTAACTAATTCTGACTCATCTGTTTCTTCCATAAGAGATTTGTCTTCTCGTACTTTTGCAATACTTGCAACCGTAACGTCATCAGAAAGGTTCATCAGTTTAACTCCAGAGGTTACACGTCCCAGAACGGAAATTCCCTCTACCTTCATACGGATAATGATTCCTTCTGTGGTAATCATCATAATTTCATTATCCATATTCACTGCCTTTACTCCGATGATATTTCCAGTCTTTTCGGTAATCTTATAACACTTCACACCCTTACCGCCACGGTTTTGTGGGCTGAATTCTTCCATCTTTGTAAGTTTTCCAAGACCTTTTTCAGAAGCAATCAACAAATATTCGCCCTGAGTATTCAACTGCATTCCAACTACTTCATCTTCATCTGCAAGATTCATACCTATAACACCCATAGAGGTTCTTCCGGTACTTCTTACATCTGTTTCGTGGAAACGGATACACTGACCATACTTGGTAACCAATACAATATCCTTGGTATTATCGGTAAACTTAACTTCAATAAGTTCATCATCCTCACGAAGGTTAATAGCAGCAAGACCTTTCTTTCTTACATTTGCATAATCCGTTACCGGTGTTTTCTTTACAATACCGTTCTTTGTTGCCATAAACAGGTAGTGGTCTTCTTTATATTCTTTTAACGGAATTACTGCCGTAATTTTTTCTCCCGGCTGAAGCTGAATTAAGTTAATAATTGCAGTACCTCTTGCGGTTCTGCTTGCTTCCGGTATTTCATATGCTTTCATACGATATACTTTTCCGGTATTGGTAAAGAACATCAGATAATGATGTGTGGTTGTCATCAAAAGTTCTTCAATGTAATCATCATCAATGGTTTCCATTCCCTTGATTCCCTTACCACCACGGTTCTGGCTGTGGAAGTTATCAATACTCATACGTTTGATATATCCAAGCTTTGTCATAGCAATAACCGTATTGCTTCTTGGAATTAAATCTTCCATGGAAATATCATATTCGTCAAATCCAATGGAAGTTCTTCTATCATCTCCGTATTTTTCTGCAATTATCATAATCTCTTCTTTGATTACGCCAAGAAGTTTCTTTTCATCTGCAAGAATTGCCTTTAATTCTTCGATTCTTGCCATTAACTCTTTGTACTCTGCCTCTAACTTACCACGTTCCAAACCGGTAAGTGTTCTAAGACGCATATCTACAATTGCCTGCGCCTGCGCATCAGATAATGCAAATCGCTCCATCAAACGTGATTTTGCTAACTGCACATTTTCACTGCTGCGGATAATGCTGATAACTTCGTCGATATTATCAAGAGCAATTAATAATCCCTGCAAAATATGAGCACGTTCTTCTGCTTTGTTCAACTCATATTTTGTTCTTCTGGTAACAACTTCTTCCTGATGTTTCAGGTAATATCCAAGCATTTCATTTAAGTTCATGACTCTTGGTTGATTGTCTACCAGTGCCAACATAATAACACCAAAGGTATCCTGTAATTGTGTATGCTTGTAAAGCTGATTCAATACAACATTTGGATTTACATCACGACGCAATTCAATACAAATACGCATACCTTCACGGCTGGATTCATCCCGAAGATCTGTAATTCCATCGTTTTTTTTATCTCTTACCATTTCAGCAATTTTTTCAATTAATCTTGCCTTATTTACCATGTACGGAAGTTCTGTAACTACAATACGATTCTTTCCGTTTTGCATTGGTTCAATATCGGTAATTGCACGAACCTTTACCTTACCTCTACCGGTACGATATGCCTGATCAATTCCGGCAGTTCCTAAAATCATACCTCCGGTTGGGAAATCTGGTCCTTTTACAATTTTTAGGATTTCTTCAATATCAGTTTCTCTATCTTCTTCAATTCGATTGTCAATAATTTTTACTACTGCACCGATAACTTCGCGTAAGTTATGCGGTGGAATATTGGTTGCCATACCTACGGCAATACCGGTAGTTCCGTTTACCAAAAGGTTTGGGTAACGGGATGGAAGTACCACTGGCTCTTTTTCTGTTTCATCAAAGTTTGGTGTAAAGTCAACGGTATCTTTATTGATATCAGCTAACATTTCCATGGAAATCTTACTTAAACGAGCTTCTGTATAACGCATCGCAGCAGCTCCGTCACCATCTACGGAACCAAAATTTCCATGACCGTCTACTAACATATATCTGGTAGACCATTCCTGTGCCATATTTACTAAGGCACCATAAATAGAACTATCACCATGAGGGTGATATTTACCCATGGTATCACCAACGATACGGGCACACTTACGATGTGGCTTGTCCGGTCCGTTGTTCAACTCTATCATTGCATAGAGAATTCTACGCTGTACTGGTTTTAAACCATCTCTTACATCTGGTAATGCACGAGATGCAATAACACTCATGGCATAATCTATATAAGATTTTTCCATTGTTTTTTTCAAATCAACGTCATCAATCTTATCGAATATTCTGTCATCCATTTATTATATCCTCCTGTGACTGATGTCTAGTAATTCAATCCTAGATATCAAGATTCTGTACATATTTTGCATTTGTTTCGATAAATTCACGTCTTGGTTCTACTTTATCTCCCATCAGGGTAGTAAAGGTCAAATCAATTTCGGAAGAAGTTTCTTCATCTATGGTGACTCTCTCTAAAACTCTGGTTTCCGGATCCATGGTAGTTTCCCACAACTGTTCCGGGTCCATCTCACCAAGACCTTTGTAACGCTGAATCTTGTTATTTCCATCACGGCCAATTTCCGTTAAAATTTTATTTAACTCAATTTCGTCATATGCATACCACACTTTTTTATTTTTTTCAATCTTGAATAGTGGTGGCTTTGCCAAATATACATGTCCCTGGCGAATTAACTCCGGCATAAAACGATATAAGAAAGTAAGCATTAGGGTACTAATATGTGCACCATCCACATCGGCATCGGTCATAATAATAATTTTATGATATCTTAATTTTGAAATATCAAAATCATCATGAATTCCGGTACCAAATGCTGTAATCATTGCTTTGATTTCAGCATTTCCATAAATTTTATCTAATCTTGCTTTTTCTACATTCAAAATTTTACCACGCAATGGAAGAATTGCCTGTGTTGCACGACTTCTTGCAGTCTTTGCAGAACCACCCGCAGAATCTCCTTCGACGATAAAAATCTCACAATTCTTAGGGTCCTTATCAGAACAATCTGCTAACTTACCTGGAAGTGACATTCCTTCTAATGCAGTTTTTCTTCTGGTTAAATCCCTTGCTTTTCTTGCTGCTTCTCTAGCTCGCTGTGCAAGTAATGACTTTTCACAAATAGATTTTGCTACTACCGGATTCTGTTCCAAGAAGTAGGTAAGCTGCTCACTTACTACACTATCAACAGCTCCTCGCGCTTCACTATTTCCCAATTTTTGTTTCGTCTGTCCTTCAAACTGTGGCTCAGAAATTTTTACACTAATAATTGCAGTCAATCCTTCACGGATATCGTCTCCGGAAAGTGCTGTTTCATTTTCTTTTAAAATCTTATTTGACTTAGCATATTCATTAAATGTTTTTGTTAATGCATTACGGAATCCTGCTAAATGTGTACCACCTTCCGGTGTCGTAATATTATTTACAAAACTGTAAGTAGAATCACCATAAGAGTCATTATGCTGCATTGCTACTTCTACATATACTCCGTTTTTTTCACCTTCACAATAAATAACATCCGGGTAAAGAGCTTCTTTACTGCGGTTTAAATAAGTGACAAATTCTTTAATTCCGCCTTCGTAATGGAATTCTTCTTCCTGCTCCATTCCACTTCTTTCGTCAACCAGACGAATTTTTAATCCTTTTGTCAGAAATGCCATCTCTCTTAAACGCTGTTTTAATGTATCATAATCATATACTGTTTCTTCAAAGATACTTCCATCCGGTGAAAAAGTTACCTGAGTTCCACTTTTTTCTGGATCACATTCACCAACCACCTTTAAAGGATACATGGTATTTCCTCTTTCGTAACGCTGCTGATATACTTTTCCTTCATGGAAAATTTGAACTTCCAACCAATTTGATAATGCATTTACGACAGATGCACCTACACCGTGAAGTCCTCCTGATACCTTGTATCCTCCACCGCCGAATTTTCCTCCTGCGTGTAATACAGTAAATACAACTTCTACAGCCGGGAGTCCTGCCTTGTGATTAATTCCTACCGGAATACCACGACCATCATCAATAACTGTAATCGAATTATCTTCATGAATTTGAACTTCTATGGTATCACAATAACCAGCTAATGCTTCATCTACTGCATTATCTACAATTTCGTATACCAAATGATGCAATCCACGCACAGATGTACTTCCAATATACATACCAGGTCTTTTGCGCACTGCTTCCAGACCTTCCAGAATCTGTATCTGATCCGCTCCGTACTCCGCATTTGTATTTGTATCTGTACTCATATTTCCTCCAATTCTTAGAGACTATTTTTTGCCTCTATCGTTCCATTCACTACTTTAAAAATTTTATTTATTTCAAATCTGTTTCTTACAAATTCATCCAATCCGGTACATGTAATAATTGTTTGTATATCATGGATACTATTTAACAAAAAATTTTGCCTGTTACTATCTAACTCAGATAACACATCATCCAATATAAGAATCGGTGTTTCCTTGATAGATTTTTTAACCAGTTCTATTTCAGAAAGCTTTAAAGATAATGCGCAGCTTCGCTGTTGTCCCTGGGAACCATACTTTCTTACATCAATTTCCTTTATCATAAAACAAAGGCCATCTCGATGCGGTCCTACGGAAGTCTGTCCAAATCGCAAGTCTTTTTCTTTACATTTTTCCAGCTGTGCTTCCATGTTTTCTGCTATTACATCCGGTTCGTACTTTAATACCAATTCTTCTTTGTTTCCAGATATTTTCTTATGTATATCATAAACGATTGCATTTAATTCTTCTACAAACTCTTTTCTGGTCTGTATAATTTTTTTGCCATATTCCACAAGCTGCATATCCCATACTGCAAGAGTATCTAAAAGCTCCGGCTTGAAATTAATATCTTTTAGTAAACGATTTCTTTGATTCAATATCTTGTTGTACTTTGTCAGATTATAAAGATAGATTTTATCCAACTGACAAAGCTCTACATCCAGAAATCTTCTTCGTTCCGAAGGACCGTTTTTGATAATGTTTAAGTCCTCTGGTGAAAAAAAGACAATATTTAAAATTCCAAACAATTCGGAAGCTTTTTTGATAGGAATTCGATTAATAGCAATGCCCTTTGACTTATTCTTCTTCAGATGCATATCAATCTGATAATCCAAACCACCTTTTTCTACCACGGTTCGAATATGAGATTCTTCTTGTCCAAACTGAATCAATTCACGATCTTTGCTTCCTTTGTGGGATTTTGTAGTTCCACTAACGTAAATTGATTCTAAAACATTGGTTTTTCCCTGAGCATTATCACCATACAGAATATTGGTACCTTTATCAAATTCCATGTACAAATCGTCATAATTGCGAAAATGACTTAACGCAACGGATTTTAAAATCATTTTATAATTTTAATTGTTTCACCATCAAAGGAAACAATATCTCCGTCTACTAATTTTTTACCTCGTTGGTATTCTACTTCACCGTTAACAGTTACCTGTCCGTCTTGAATTACCAATTTAGCCATAACACCAGAGTCTACCAAATTGGCAGCCTTTAAGGCTTGTCCCAATTTGATATAATCTTCTCTTAATTTTATTTCTTCCATGATTGATTTTACCTCGAATTAGTTTGTAGCTGCGTTAAAGTTGACAGGAAGAATTAAGTATATAAACTTCTCTTCATCATCTTTGATAAAACATGGAGCTTTTGGGTTTACCATGTAAAGAGTAACCTCTTCTTCATCAATAACACGAAGTGCATCAATAAAGAACTTTGGATTAAATCCAATTAAAATGTCTTTTCCCTCTTTCTGGATATCAATGTCTTCATTCATAGAACCAATAAAGGAATTAATTTTTAATTCCATATTTCCATCTGTAACATTCATGATGATAGGCTTTTTGTCACCTTCTTTTACCAAAAGTGTTGCACGGTCAATACAGTTTAATAATTCACGCTTGTTAATTTTAATCTTTGTTTCATAGTCAGAAGAAAGCATCTGTTCAATCTTGAAATATTCACCTTCAATCAAACGAGAAACAACCGTAGTATCATCAAATTCAAATACGATGTGATTATCTGTGAAGAACATATTTACATTTTCATTTGCATCACCAGGTAAAATTTTACTTACTTCCTGTAAGGTTTTTCCTGGAACAACAACTTTGTGGTTTTCATAATTTTCTTTTAATTCAATATTACGAATAGAAATACGATGTCCATCCAAAGAAACAACTTTTAACTGGTTTTCTTTAATTTCAAACAATTCACCTGTCATTAATTTATTATTGTCAGTGTCTGCAATAGAAAAAATTGTTTGACGAATAACTTCTTTCAAAGTGAATTGAGAAAGTACAACAGGTTCGTTTCTTTCAATGTATGGTAGATAGGAAAAATCATCTCCTGATTTTCCAATAATATTGAATTTTGCTTTTTCACAGGTAATGATAGTTTTAAAAGATGCATCTGTTTCTATGGTGACTTCATTATCAGGAAGTTTTCTTACAATCTCGGAAAAGATTTTTGCATCCAATGCAATCACTCCACGTTCAGCAATTTCTCCTTCGATTTTTGTTTCTATTCCCAATTCCATATCATTAGCAGTTAATTTTATTTCATTGGTAGAAGCGTCAATTAAAATACATTCTAAAATAGCCATAGTGGTTCTAGAAGGTACTGCCTTAGAGACAATATTTACGCCGTGTAATAAATTAGATTTGGAACATATGATTTTCATGCTTGTGTATAACTCCTTCCTGGGCTTAAAGATATATTTATAATTAAAGATTCGTATTCTTCATCTTAAGGGATGTTAATAAGTGTATAAGTGTTTCAAACCCTTATGTTTAGGGACTTGAGCTTAAGGTACAACTCTGTGAATTCCTCCTTGAAATCGACTGGATAAGCTGTGAATAATTAAAATCGCTTTTATTTCAAAAAAATCTCAAAAATGGATTCTAGGGTATAAATAAGAGCTTATCAAGGCATTTCAACATAGGGTGTGAATAACTTGTCCACAATTGTTGAAGTAAGAATTAATTCGGGTTAATCTTCTTCTTAATAGTTTCAATTAGGTTATGAGAAGTTTCATTTGTCTCATATTCGCCGGTAATTTTCTTAATACCATAAATAATAGTAGAATGATCACGTCCTCCAAGCAATGCACCAATGGTTTCTAGTGGAGTATCGGTCATATTTTTACATAAATACATGGCAATCTGTCTAGGTCGTGCAATTTCATTACTACGATTCTTAGAAATCATCTGATCAGTAGAAATGTTAAAATGTTCAGCAACAATCTCAATTACAAGTTGTGGCGTAATCTCTCTAGGCTTGTCCGGAGAAATAATGTTTTGTAATTCCCGCACAGCTATTTCCATTGTAATGTCAGTATGCTCTAAGTTAGAAAAAGCCAGAAGTTTATTTAAAGCTCCTTCCAGTTCACGGATATTGGACTTAATGTTTGTTGCAATGTAATCCAATATTTGATCATCCAAATGAAAGCCATCAACTTCTTCTTTTCTACGAAGAATGGCCATTCGTGTTTCATAATCAGGATAACCAACATCCGCTAAAAGTCCCCATTCGAAACGGGAACGAATACGTTCTTCTAAGGTTTCCATTTCTTTTGGTGGTTTATCGGAAGAAAGAATAATCTGTTTTCCTGCAGAATGAAGTACGTTAAACGTGTGGAAAAATTCTTCCTGTGTACTTTCTTTTCCTATAATAAACTGAACATCGTCAATCATTAATACATCTACGGTACGATATTTATCACGAAGTTTCGTCATTGCAGATGCATTACCATTACGAATAGAATCAATTACTTCATTTGTAAATTCTTCAGAAGTAACATAAAGAACCTTTTTTTCAGGTTGCTGTTTCAAAATGAAATGTCCAATGGATTGCATCAAGTGAGTTTTTCCTAATCCCGGTCCACCATAAATATAGAGGGGGTTGTATACCTGACCCGGACACTCAGCAACTGCAAGGGATGCCGCATGGGCAAACTTGTTATTTTCACCTACCACAAAAGTATCAAAGGTATAGTTTGGATTCAGGTTGGTTTTATCTGTATTTGGAATGAATTCAGGACTCTTACTCCGAAAAGACTTCATAGATTTGGTCTGTTCAGGAAGAATAAATTCAATCTCATATTCAATTCCAGTAATCTCAGCTACTGCTACCTTAATAGGAAGGGTATATCTCTTTGAAATATAATTCACACCAATTTGTTCTGAAGGTACCAGTATGTAGAGTTTCATATCTTCAATACTGTAAACGCTTAATGGTTTTAAGAAAGTATCGAAAGCAATATCGGAAATTTCATATTCTTCTTTGACAGTTCGTAAAATCTCATCCCATTTTTCTAAAATAAGTTCCATATAATTCTCCAAGCTTCTTTCTATTTATATATTCATAGTCTTCCACACTCTATAATACCGCAAATCGCTTAAATAATCAATTACAAAATTAGAAGGGTATAGGGGATTGATAAAAAAATGAAAATATGCTTATTTTATCAAGAAATGTATTATAAACATATCTACAGTTGAAAAAACATTGATTTTATAATAAAAAAATCAACAGTTGGTTTCTATATAAACAGAATATCAAAAAGTTTTCCACAAGTTATCCACAAAATATGGATAACTTTATGTAAACGCTAAAAATGTGCATAAATTGTGGATGGGATGAGTTTCTTCCTTATTAATAATAAAGCATGTTAATTCTGTGGAAAAGTATAAAAATCAGAAAAATGCGGAAAAACTAGATGTTGATAAAAAGAATTTCCTATTAATATATATAGTGGCGGATTCTTAAAAAAAGAAAAAAGTTGCGAAATAGCTTGACTTAAGGGGATTTTTTGTTATAATCAAAAGTGATGTTTTTTAACGTAGAGGAGGTGGATACCCGTGAAAATGACATTTCAACCAAAAAAGAGATCAAGATCCAAGGTTCATGGATTTAGAGCTAGAATGAGTACAGCAGGCGGAAGAAAAGTATTGGCTGCAAGAAGATTAAAAGGAAGAAAAAAATTATCAGCTTAGGCCACAACTTTGTGGTCTTTCTTCTTACTGGTATAAATTTTTTATATCAGAGGAATGAGGAAAGTTTTGTATGAAATTCTCAGAATCGTTGAAGAAAAATAGTTATTTCCAGAATGTTTATAAAAACGGAAAATCGTATGCAAACCGTTTTTTGGTTATGTATGTTATGGAAAATCATCTGGAAAGAAATAGGCTAGGAATATCGGTTAGTAAAAAAGTAGGAAATAGTGTTATAAGACATCATATTACAAGATTAGTAAGAGAAGCATATCGACTACAGGAAGAGAGGTTCAATAGTGGTTTGGACATCGTAGTCATCGCAAGGGTTTCAGCAAAGAATATAACTTATCATGAAACAGAGAGTGCTTTGTTGCACCTTGGAAATCTTCACCATATCTTAAGAAAACAATAGCAAATTTATTTTAGAAAATTAGAAAAGAAGATGGAATATTTTGAAAAGAATATTAATCGCAATTATAAAGTTTTATAGAAAATATTTGTCACCTTTAAAAACGACAAAATGCCCGTACTATCCAACCTGTTCCACTTATGGATTACAGGCAATAGAAAAGTATGGTGCAGTAAAAGGTTCTATGTTAGCCGGGTGGAGAATATTAAGATGTAATCCTTTTTCAAAAGGCGGATATGATCCAGTTCCATAATGTAGGAGGTTTTTAATTTGACACAGATTATTTTGACCCAATATTCTGGTAAGATTATCGGGCCCATTGCAAAATTAATTGGTTACATTATGAATTATCTATATATGTTTCTGGACAAGGTGTTTGGAATTCAGAATATAGGTATTTGTATTATTTTATTTACATTTATTATTTATATGTGTATGATTCCGCTGACTTATAAGCAGCAGAAGTTCTCAAAATTGTCTCAAAAGATGCAACCAGAGATAAAAGAGATTCAGAAAAAATATCAGGGCAAGAAGGATCAGTCTTCTATGATGAAGATGAATGAAGAAACCCAGGCAGTTTACGAAAAATACGGTGTTTCTCCAACAGGTAGCTGTGTTCAGATGTTAATTCAGATGCCTATTCTTTTGGCAATGTACCGTGTAGTATATAATGTTCCAGCTTATGTAAGCAGTGTAAAAGAAGTATATACTCCATTAGTAGATAAAATTACAAGTGTATCCGGATTCCAGGATATCATTACAAAGTTTGTATCAGATGTTAAAGTTCGTCCGATGTATGGTTTGAATTTTGATACAGCAACATCTACAAGTAATTCTATCATTGATATGTTGTATGCGCTTCCAAGTCATGGCTGGGAAGTATTAAAAGACAGTTTTTCAGGATTATCAGATATTATTAGTAGTACTGCAACACAGGTTTCTCATTTAAATAACTTTTTAGGAATCAATATTGCAAACACACCAATATCTATGTTGAAAAATGGTTGGAGTGAAAAAGATTTTATCTTAATTATCTCAGCATTAGCAGTTCCGCTTATTTCTTATTTAACACAGGTAATTAACATTAAGTTAATGCCAACAGCAGCCAATGCAAACGGCGATAATGATGCAATGGCAAGACAGATGAAAACGATGAATATGATGATGCCATTGTTCTCATTGTTTATGTGTTTCAGTGTTCCGGTTGGTCTTGGTATTTACTGGATAGCTGGTTCAGTAATTCGTTGTATCCAGCAGTTAATTATCAATAAGCGTATGGAAAACCTTGATCTTGATGATATTATTGAAAAAAACAAGGAAAAAGCTAGAAAGAAAAAAGAAAAAAGAGGTGTTTATCAGAATCAGATTGCTAATGCAGCTAAGATGAACACTAGAAATATTAAAGAGCCAATGAGTGAAAGAGAAAAAGACGAAAAGATTCGCCAGACCGAAGAATATGCAAAGAAGGCGAAAACAGGAAGTCTTTTGGAAAAAGCAAACATGGTAAAAGAATTCAATGAACGTAACAATAAGTAGGGGGAATGGTCATGGAATTTATAGAAGTAACAGCTAAGACTGTTGACGATGCAATTACAGAAAGTTTAGTACAGCTTGGAACAACAAGCGATAAAATTGAATATGAAGTAATTGAAAAGGGAAGCAATGGTTTCCTTGGAATTGGAAGTAAAATGGCAAAAATCAGAGTTCGTAAGAAATCTGATGTAGAAGATTATGTACGCGATTTCTTAGAAGATGTATTTCATGCAATGGACATGAAGGTAGAAATCATGATTACAAAAAGCGAAGATGGAAAAAATGTAGATGTAGAATTAAAAGGTGATGAAATGGGCGTTTTAATTGGAAAACGCGGTCAAACCTTGGATTCTCTTCAATATTTAACCAATCTTGCAGTTGGAAAACAAGTAAATGAATATGTTAAAGTAAAATTGGATACAGAGGATTATCGTAAGAGAAGAAAAGAGACATTGGAAAATCTTGCAAGAAATATTGCTTACAAGGTAAAAAGAACAAAACGTCCGGTTTCTTTAGAGCCAATGAATCCATTTGAAAGAAGAGTAATTCATTCTGCTTTACAAAATGATCGTTATGTAAGTACACACAGTGAGGGAGACGAACCTTACAGACATGTGGTAGTTACCTTGAAAAGATAATTATATTAATTTATGAAAGGCTTTCTCAAACTATGACACTTATGTTATAATGGGAAAGCCTTATTATGTGCGCAAGGAAAATATAGGCTTAGATATAGAAGGGAGCTCTTATGAAGACAGATACCATTGCAGCGATTGCAACTGCTATGACAAATTCAGGAATAGGAATTGTACGAATTAGTGGTGAAGAAGCATTTTCAGTTATAGATAAAATATATCGTTCTAAAAATGGAAAAAAGAAGTTATCACAAGAAGAAAGCCATACAGTACATTATGGCTATATTTGTGATGGAGAAAAGATTATTGATGAAGTAATGGTTGTGATTATGAGAGCACCTAGAAGTTATACTACGGAAGATACGATTGAGATTGATTGTCATGGCGGAACCTTGGTAATGAAACGTATATTGGAGACGGTAATCAAGTATGGCGCACGTCCGGCAGAACCGGGAGAATTTACAAAGAGAGCATTTTTAAATGGAAGAATTGATTTGTCACAGGCAGAATCAGTGATAGATGTGATTAATGCAAAAAATGATTTTGCATTGGAATCTTCTATCAGTCAGTTACAGGGAAAGGTAAAGGAAAAGATAAAGGAGATTCGAGGAAAAGTAATTCATGAAATTGCTTTTATAGAATCCGCATTGGATGATCCGGAACATTTTTCTATTGATGGGTATGGAGAAAAGTTATCTAAAATTATAGAGGGCATTTCTAAGGAGATAGAAATATTGTTAGCGTCATCTGAAAATGGAGAGCTGTTAAAAGAAGGAATTAACACTGTAATTATCGGAAAACCAAACGCCGGAAAGTCTTCTTTAATGAATGTTTTATTAGGAAGGGAACGGGCAATTGTAACAGATATTGCAGGTACCACCCGAGATGCACTGGAAGAACAAATCAATTTAAATGGAATTACATTAAATATTGTTGATACTGCAGGAATCCGAGATACTGAGGATATTGTGGAAAAAATCGGTGTAGATAAGGCAAAGGAATATTTGAAGAGTGCAAATTTAATTATTTATGTAGTAGATTCTTCAACGGAATTAGATCAAAATGATGAAGAGATTATTTCCATGCTTTCTGATAAAAAAGCAATTATTCTTCTAAATAAATCAGATTTATCACAAGTTACTTCACAAGAAGTTGTAGAAAAGGTATTAGAAGAAAACAATATGGAAAAGCCTGTAATTTTAATTTCAGCCAAAGAACAAACCGGAATTGATAAGTTAGAAAATACCATAAAGGAAATGTTTTTCCAAGGAGAACTTTCCTTTAATGATGAAATATATATTACAAACGTAAGACAAAAAGCTGCATTGCAATCTGCAATGAAAAGTTTTCAACTGGTACAGCAAAGTATTGAAAATGAAATGCCGGAGGATTTTTATTCCATTGATTTAATGAGTGCTTATGAAGAATTAGGTAGCATTATAGGAGAAGCAGTGGGAGAGGACTTAGTAAACGAAATCTTCAGTAAGTTTTGTATGGGAAAATAATATTTACCTATTTATAAAAATAGAAGCGGTAATTTAATGCAAATAGAAACTTGAAATAGAAAGAAGGATAAAAAATGCCTTGCATAGAGGAAAATTATGATGTAGTTGTAGTAGGAGCAGGACATGCTGGATGTGAAGCAGCACTTGCTTGTGCAAGACTTGGATTGGAAACCATTGTATTTACAGTAAGCGTAGAGAGTATCGCATTGATGCCATGTAATCCAAATATTGGAGGAAGTTCTAAGGGACATTTGGTAAGAGAAATTGATGCACTTGGCGGAGAAATGGGAAAGAATATTGATAAAACATTTATTCAGTCAAAGATGTTGAATGTTTCTAAAGGACCAGCAGTACATTCGCTTCGTGCGCAAGCAGATAAGGCAGAGTATAGTAGAGCTATGCGTATGACAATGGAGAATACAGAACATTTAACGATTCGCCAAGCCGAGGTCTGTAAGTTAATTGTAGAAGATGGTGTTATAAAAGGAGTAAAAACTTTTTCAGGCGCTACTTATTATAGTAAAGCAGTGGTATTATGTACCGGTACATATCTGAAAGCAAGATGTTTATACGGTGAAGTTATTAATTATACGGGACCAAATGGTTTGCAGCCGGCAAATCATCTTACAGATTCTTTAAAAGAAAATGGTGTAGAAATGTTCCGCTTCAAGACTGGAACTCCGGCAAGAATAGATAAACGTTCCATTGATTTTTCAAAAATGCAGGAACAAAAGGGAGACGAAAGAGTTGTTCCGTTTTCCTTTACTACTAATCCTGAAGATGTTCAAATCGAACAGGAATCTTGTTGGTTAACTTATACTAATTTAAAGACACATGAGATTATTAAAAATAATCTAGATCGTTCCCCTATTTATGCCGGCATTATTGAAGGAACAGGTCCGAGATATTGTCCTTCTATCGAAGATAAAGTTGTAAAATTTGCAGATAAGGAAAGACATCAGGTATTTATTGAACCAGAAGGAAAGTATACCAATGAAATGTATATTGGAGGAATGTCCAGTTCACTTCCGGAAGATGTTCAGTATGAAATGTATCGTACTGTGCCAGGACTGGAACATGCAAAAATTGTAAAAAATGCATATGCCATTGAATATGACTGTATCAATCCAAGACAATTAAATCCTACACTGGAGTTTAAGAAAATCAAAGGGTTATTTTCCGGAGGACAGTTTAATGGTAGCTCGGGTTATGAAGAGGCTGCCAGTCAGGGGTTAGTGGCAGGAATTAATGCAGCAATGTCAGTATTGGGAAAAGAACCATTGGTATTGGATCGTTCAGAATCCTATATTGGTGTATTGATAGACGACTTAGTTACAAAAGAAAATAAAGAACCTTACCGCATGATGACTTCAAGAGCGGAATATCGCTTACTTTTGCGTCAGGATAATGCAGATTTACGTCTTTCAAAAAAAGGATATGCAATTGGTTTGATAAGTCAGGAACGTTATGACTGGGTTGTGGAAAAAGAAAGATTAATTCAAGAAGAAGTGGAAAGAGTAGAGCATGTAAATATTGGTGCGAATGCGAAAACGCAAAAAGTACTAGAAGAACATGGAAGCACACCGTTAAAAAATGGTACTACTTTAGCAGAATTAATTCGAAGACCGGAATTGAATTATGAGGATTTGGCAGAAATCGATCCGCAGCGTCCGCAACTTGCTTATGATGTAGTGGAGCAGGTAAATATTCATATTAAATATGATGGATACATCAAACGACAGATGAAGCAGGTAAAGGAATTTAAGAAGTTGGAAAATAAGAAGCTTCCAGAACACTTTGATTATGAACAGGTAAAGAGTCTTCGTATTGAGGCAAAACAGAAATTGAATTTGTATCAACCGGTAAGTGTAGGTCAGGCTTCCAGAATTTCCGGAGTGTCACCGGCGGATATATCTGTACTGTTAGTATATTTAGAACAAATGCATCATCAAAAGAAAGACAAATAATACAGGATTTGTGGAGTTAAAGTGATGGAATATAATTTAGAAAAATTTAAATCAGGATTAAATAAACTAAAAATAGACTTGTCTGAACAACAGATACAGCAGTTTTTGAAATATTATGAAATGCTGATAGAAAAAAATAAAGTAATGAATTTAACTGCTATCACAGAGTTTGAAGATGTGGTGGAAAAACATTTCTTAGATTCTTTAAGTTTGATTCAGCAGATAGAATTATACCAGGAATTAAAAGTGTTAGATTTAGGAACGGGGGCTGGTTTTCCGGGAATCCCATTAAAAATAGCATTTCCAAATTTGAATATTGTGTTGATGGATTCCTTGAATAAACGAATAAATTTTTTAAATGAAGTAATTGAAGACTTACAGTTAAAGAATATTGTTGCTGTTCATGGAAGAGCAGAAGAGATGGCAAGAAAGACAGAGTATAGAGAAAACTTTGATTTGTGTGTTTCCAGAGCAGTAGCTAATCTTGCATCTCTGAGTGAGTACTGTTTGCCTTTTGTAACTCAAGGAGGATCCTTTATTTCGTATAAGTCTGGAGAAATTGAAGCGGAATTATCACAGTCAAAAAAGGCAATTTTTGTATTAGGTGGGAAAATTGAAAGTGTAAAAAAATTCCGCTTGGTGGAAACAGATGCGGAACGTTCCTTTGTCCAGATAAAAAAAGTAAAGAAAACACCAAAAACCTATCCAAGAAAGGCAGGAACGCCATCGAAAAATCCGATTCAATAAAAAATTTGAATATAAAAAGAGATTGGAAGTTTCCAATCTCTTTTTGTTATTTCGATTCTAAGTAAAGGTTTAATACTTTTAATAATCTTTCTGGACATTCTAGCTGAGGAAGATATTTTGAATTATCAACGTAAGAAGCTTCAATGGAAGGATTGTAAGCTACATAGGAATTCATAATTTCGGTGATACCATTTTGCTCCCGGCTACCAACTAAGTAAATGCTATTGTTAATTTTTTTCAGGGCATGGACAATATTAATGTTGGTATAATTTGCCTTGATGCTGGATAATAAATATTTACCCTTACTATTCTGTAAGTGAGCGGATTCGTAATAGGTATCTAAGGTTTTGGTAGATACCATGTGTCCTTTATAGTAATACTTCTCTTCAAAAAGATTTTTGATATTTTTACCACAAAATGCAATGTTATAAATCAATGTTCCGATTACAGGTAAATCAATTAAAAACTTTAATGCATTCTTTTCTTTGTTTGGTGATGCACATAATTCTACCAGATTTGTAGGGTTTAAAACAATAATTTTATTAAAGTGCTCTGGATTCATATTACATGCCATAAGAGTGAAGGAAGCGGAATTTCCAGTGGTAATAATATCAGCTTTTTCACCAATCACATTTTTGATAAAATCAGTAATCAATTGAACAAATAAATAGTTACTATAAGTCATGTTTGGCTTGTCACTTTGTCCGCAACCTAAAAGATCTATGGCGTAAACAGTATGATTTTTTGCCAAATGCTTTATACATTTTTCCCATTCATAAGAAGAGGAAGCTGGATTCAAGTCATGAATTAAAAGAACAGGACTGCCTTTTCCTTGCTTTGTATAAAAAATCTCACCGTATCTCCAGGTAAAGAATTTTCCGTTATTCGATTTTAGTAGATTCTTCCGAATGGAAGAAACACTAATTGCTTTATTAATACCATAAATACTTATGGTGGTCATCGTTGTAAGAAGTAAAAAATTGCGAATTTGTTTTTTCATTTAGAGTGTCCTCCCTCAACATATATTCTCTTTCTATTATTATAGACGAAATAATGAAGATATACAAATAAAAAATTGAAATTAATCTTTAAATATTATATAAAATGATATAAAATTAGGTTATATGTGAATCTGTATGATTTAAATAGAACATATGTTCTGTAAGGAGGAATATGGTAGCAGAATATTTAGAAAAAATACGTCAGGAAATGTATGAGTATAAACTATGCATAGAAAGGGAGTATAAGAATAAAGTATTACTGTTAAAAGAAAACGAACAATTTACAGCAATGTTAGAAGACTCGCTGGATAAAAATTACGAATCATTTTCACCAAGAGATGTAAACCATGAGAGTTATGAAAAAATTGATAAATTAAAAAAAGAAAGAGCTGAGATAAAACAAGAAAAAGAAGAATTAGAAGAAAAAATCTTAAATATAAATAATCATTTAGAAGAACTAGATTCTGTATTACAGTATACCAACAAGAATGAAAAAGTTATGTTAAGTGTAGATGAAATTTCAAATGCAGAAGAAATTTTTCGAAAAAAAATTCTGGAAACTCAGGAAATGGAACGACAAAGAATTGCAAGGGAATTACATGATTCTATCGTTCAAAGTCTTACCAGTATTATTCATAAAGTAGAACTTTGTACTAAACTTATGGATATGGATACAGTGAGATGTAAGCTAGAACTTCAGACAATGTCAAAGACAGTGAAGAAAATTATTGAAGATATGCGTCAGGTAATTTATAATTTGCACCCAATGTCATTAGATGATATTGGATTAGAGGTTACCTTAGAGCGGGAAGCCGCAAAATGGAAGAATACAGGAAAAGTTCTGGTGGATTATCAAATAGAAGGTGAAAAGAAAAAAATACCACCATTAGTATCATTAACAATTCTTAGAATTGTACAGGAAGCATGTAATAATATTTTAAAACATGCACAGGCAGAGCATATTGATATTATTCTAACATACAAAGAAAATAGTATAAAAGTTCAGATTGTAGATGATGGATGTGGATTTGATGTGGAAAGCATGAATCAATTACATCGGGAAGATGGATCTGGATTTGGCTTATCAATGATGAGGGAAAGAGTATACTTATTATCGGGAAATTTAAGTATAGAATCAGTCATAGGAAAGGGTACTACGATTTCAGTAGAAATTCCTATTGATAAGGAGGAAAAGTAAATGGCAGTAGAAGTAATAATAGCCGATGATCATTCTATGGTAAGAGAAGGATTAAAACAATTACTGGAATTGGATGGAGATATAGTAGTTATTGGGGAAGCAAGTGATGGTGTGGAATGCTTGGATTTATTAGAAAAAAAATTACCGCAAGCTCTATTATTGGATATCAATATGCCAAATATGAATGGATTGGAAGTACTGGAAAAAATCAAAGAAAAAAATTTAGATACAAAGGTAATCATATTAACTGTTCATAATGAAGTAGAGTATTTATTAAAAGCGGTAGAAATTGGAATAGATGGATATATGCTAAAGGATTCCAATTCGGATGAATTGAAAAAAGCAATTTATAGTGTAATTGACGGAGAAAGCTATATTCAACCTAACTTAATTCCAATTCTTAATTCCAAGATGATTGAAAGAGATGTGGAAAAGGAAAAGCTTGCATTACTTACTAAGAGAGAATTAGAAGTGTTAAAACTAATGGCTGTAGGTTCTTATAATAAGGAGATTGGCGAAAAACTGAACATTAGTGAGAGAACAGTTAAAAACCACATTTCAAGTATATTCAAAAAGATAGATGTTTCAGATAGAACTCAGGCAGCAATATTTGCAATTAGAAACGATTTGATTAGTATATTTTAAAAACTAATGATTTGAGGATTGGTTAACAAAAAGAGGAATGTTTCACGTGAAACATTCCTTTTTTATATCATAGGTAATACCGTGTTGTATTAAAGTGTAAAAATTATGATTTTTCTATGATATAAAACCGTTCCACCAAGGATGTGTACCTCGCAGAAATGAAAATAATTAGTCGTGAGCAACACCGCTCGGGCGCAAAATAGTCCGGCAAGCAGACTATTTGTTCTATAATTGAAAATTAGGTTCTATTACATAAAAACCGTTCCGCTAAGAAGGTACACTTCGTATAGATAAAGTGCAAATAAATCTTAAAATGTTTCACGTGAAACATTTTCTGATAAATTAATAAATGAATAATAAAATAATTATAGAATTACATATTCAAAAGTGATATAATAGAAAAAGCATGAGAGAGAAAGGAAAATAATATGGGAAGAATTATTGCTATTGCAAATCAGAAAGGTGGAGTCGGTAAGACAACAACTGCCATAAATTTATCAGCATGTCTTGCCGAAAATGGGAAAAAAGTATTGACCATTGATTTAGATCCACAGGGAAATACAACCAGCGGTCTTGGAATTGAAAAAGAAGAATTGGAAAACACAGTATATGAACTTATGCTAGGAGAATGTACTGTGAGAGAAAGTATGATAAAAACAGAAATCGAAGGGTTACAGTTAATACCATCCAATGTGAATCTTGCTGGAGCAGAAATTGAATTGCTTGGTATCAATGAAAAGGAGTACATATTAAAAAATGAAGTAGATTACATACAGGATGATTTTGACTTTATTATTATTGATTGTCCTCCATCATTGAATATGTTAACTATTAATGCTATGACTACAGCCAATACAGTATTAGTTCCAATTCAATGTGAATATTACGCATTGGAAGGATTAAGCCAGTTAATACATACGATTAATCTGGTACAGCAGAGATTAAATCCAAGTTTACATATGGAAGGTGTAGTATTTACAATGTACGATGCCAGAACAAATTTGTCATTGCAGGTGGTTGAAAACGTAAAAAATAATTTGAATACTACCATATACAAAACAATAATTCCAAGAAATATTAGGTTAGCAGAAGCACCAAGTCACGGACTTCCCATTAATTTATATGATTCGAAATCTGCCGGAGCAGAAAGCTATCGTCTGTTGGCAAAAGAAGTAATAGAAAGAGAGGATATATAAATGGCAACCAAAAGAGGCGGATTAGGAAAAGGGCTGGATAGTCTTATTACAGATAAAGTAGGAACCGGAAATGCACCGGTAGAACCTGTAAAGAGTAAAAAAGTAGAACCGGATAAAGAAGTTACTTTTGTGAAAATAGGAAAGGTAGAACCAAATAGAGAACAACCAAGAAAGAATTTTGATGAAGATGCATTGCTAGAGTTGTCTGAGTCAGTAAAACAACATGGTGTATTACAACCGTTATTGGTACAGGATAAGAAAGATTATTATGAAATTATTGCCGGAGAGCGAAGATGGCGCGCAGCTAAACTTGCAGGATTGAAAGAAGTACCTGTAATTATTAAAAATCTTACAGATCAGGAAATCGTAGAAATTTCATTAATCGAAAATATTCAAAGAGAAAATCTGAATCCAATTGAAGAAGCATTAGCATACAAAAGACTTTTAAACGAGTTTAATTTAAAACAGGATGAGGTAGCAGAAAGAGTATCAAAATCCAGAACAGCAGTTACTAATTCTATGCGTCTGTTGAAATTGGACGAGCGTGTACAGCAAATGGTAATTGATGATTTGATTTCCACAGGTCATGCAAGAGCATTATTGGGTATCGAAGATAAAGAGCAACAGTATGCAGTTGCACAACAGATATTTGATGAAAAACTTAGTGTACGAGAGACAGAGAAATTAGTAAAAAAATTACAAAAGCAAAAGACAGAACCAACAAAGAAAATAGTAGATGAAAGTATGTCTGTTTTCTTTGAGGATATGGAACAAAGATTAAAGTCAATTATGGGAACTAAGGTAGCAATTCATCAAAAAGATAATCAAAAAGGAAAAATAGAAATAGATTATTACTCTACCGATGAATTAGAAAGAATTATGGAATTATTCCAATCAATACACGAATAAAATACATAAACAAATAAACAAACATATGTTCTATAAATGGAGGCACTTATGATATCGGAATTTTTAAATTTAAAATTTACAGTAGATGATTTTTTACTTACCTTTGCAATTATGGCAGGAGTAATGTTACTATTACTGATTCTTTTGATTATAAATATGGTAAAGACCAGTAAACTGAAAAAGAAATATAACTCATTTATGGTTGGAAAGGATGCAAAATCCTTAGAAGATAATTTGATAAAAAGAATTAATCAGGTAGAGGAAGTATTAGTATCTGAAAAGAAAAACGAAGAAAATATTGAAAAGTTATTCCGCAGTATGAAAGTAACTTTTCAAAAAGTGGGAATGGTTAAATATGATGCATTTAATGAAATGGGAGGAAAACTTAGCTTTTCATTAGCATTATTAGATCAGAAAAATGATGGATTTATTATAAATGCAGTACATAGTAGAGAAGGCTGCTACACTTACATTAAAGAAATTATTGACGGAAATTCAGTACTTGTTTTAGCAGAAGAAGAAAAAGAAGCGTTAAATATTGCAATGGGAGTAAGTACGAAAAAACCAGAGTAATTAGGAGTATAACATGAGAAAATGCCATGTGTCAGAATTAACAGGAAATGAAATATTAGCCCAGTCGATATATCTGGAGGATGGTCAAATACTATTAAAAAAGGGAGAAGTCATAGAAAGCTCCTATAAGGAATCACTTCTTGCATTAAATGTAGAGGAGGTTTTTGTCCAAGACAAATATGAAGTATACGAAAGACCAAACTTATATTTAAAGAGTAATCAGATAAGAGAGTTACAACAGCAGTTGGAAGATGTATTAGTTCATCATGTGTATAAGGATAATAATAGGTTGAAAAAGTTGTTGAAACTTGCAACGGAGATGACGGATGCTGTTTATAGTCGGGAGAACCAAAAGAAAATTGACGTTAGAGAGCACAGTGGAAATATTTATGAACATATTATCCTGACAACATTGTGGAGCATTATTGTAGGAAAAGAGTGTGGATGCGAAAAAGAAAGACTGGAGCAAATTGCTTTGGGAGCGTTGTTGCATGATTTGGGATTGTGCTATGTAAATGCAGATTATAAAAATTGTTGCTTTGAAAAAATGCCGCCGGTGGAAATTTTTGAATTAAAGAAACATACCATTTTAGCATATACTGCACTGGAAAAAGAAACATGGATACCGGAAATTTCAAAAAAAAATGATTTTATCACATCACGAAAAAATGGACGGAAGTGGATATCCGTTAAAGCAGAAAAACCAGGAGTTGGAATGTAAGATTATACAGGTGTGTGATACAGCAGACGGTATTTTAAGTGGAATAGAAAGAGAGCAGGGAACACTGGAGGATGCTTTAAAAGAATTAAGAAATCATAAAAAATATGATAGTAATGTGGTAAAAGTTTTTGAAAGTAAAATAGCAAAGTATCCGGTAGGGACTAAGATGCAAATAGAAAATGGAAAAGAAGTTATTGTGGTATCCCAGACAGAAGATTCTGCACAGCCTGAAGTTATAGAAGTGTCAGATGGTGATATCCACGAAAGAAGACTGATAGAAAAAGTAATCCACATATTTTAAAAAATATTAAAAATACTGTGGAAAAAGAATATTTTGTATTATATAATAAAAAGAGAAATATCCCATGAAGGGAGTGGCAATATGCACAATTTTTTAAGAAGTATTGGATTTAAGAATTTAATAAAAAAGAAAGATTTAGATATTTTAATAGATGATATTATAAAGAATCCGGATAAAAAAGTAATTACAGAAGATGCAAAGGGAAATGTTTTTGCAGAATTAAGTAAGCAATATGGAGAATCTATCGGAATTGCAGTTCGCGGAGAGTATGTAGAGGAAGAATTCCAAATGGATTATTATTACCCATATTTTGTTGGAAGTGGAGTTTCTACCGAGGAAAAGGTAGAAATTGAAAAGCGTTCTGATAGGGAAGCCTATGCAGGTGTTTGTGATGAAGTACGCCTTGGTGTAACACTTATCTTTTATCTGCAAAATGTCATTGAATATTTACAGGAAGCTGGTGGCATTGCACGAAGAATTCCTGCAAATACAACATTATCTGCATTGTCTACTGGTGGAAAAATTATTTTTCCAGTATATAAAAATGAGTCTCAGATAAAAAAAGGAGAAAATTACAGCCAAAAAAGAAGTCATCTGATTGCGGCTGCAAGAGAGGGTGATGAAGAGGCAATTGAAAGTCTTACGTTAGAAGACATTGATACTTACTCCATGATTTCAAGAAGAGTAATGAAGGAAGATATATTATCTATTGTAGATACTTATTTTATGCCATATGGAATTGAAAGTGATCAATATAGTATCATGGGAGAGATTCTTAATTATGATACTATTGAAAATAGTGTAACATCAGAAAAATGTTATATTCTTACAGTGGATAGTAATAATTTGGTCTTTGATGTGTGTATCAATGAAAGTGATTTACTGGGAGAACCTGCGGTAGGTCGTAGATTCAAAGGAAACATTTGGATGCAAGGCCAGATTAATTACCATATATAGATTTGCTTTTTGTTTCCGTAGCTCAGCTGGATAGAGCGACCGCCTCCTAAGAATATGTTATAACATTCACTATTTAGGAAAAGGCGATTGTTATTATGTACGTTTACAACTTTATATTGTCATAGATTTTGGAAATGCCCCCTTAGTTAAATGGATATAACAAGCCCCTCCTAAGGGCTAGTTGTGAGTTCGATTCTCGCAGGGGGTGCCAACAATAATGCCGAAATTCCTTGATTTTTCAAGGGTTTCGGCTTTTTTTGTTGTTTGGAGGTAGATGTTAAAGAGTCAGAAATTCTGTTAGCAAGGAATTTTTTTGTTAGCAAATAACTATCCCCTCGTTGTTGAACGGTCTGCTAACAAAAGTTAGCAAGAAATAGGCTGTTTCGCTAACAAAATCAGGTACTCTGCTAACAAGACAGATTTTAGGGCAAAAATACTTGCTAACGAGAAAGGCGATTGCTATAAAAAACAGACCTTATAAAGTATAAATTTATTCAGTTGTTTTTCCTTAGATAAAGTACGTTAATTAGTCGCACATTTTATTATTCTTCACGAATCTCATATAATGGAATTGCAAGGAGGTGTTACAATGAAGAACAGAGATTATCACTTATATCTTACCGATACAGAATACAGCAGAATTGTTGCTGCACTAATCAATCTGAAGAATGACCTAATTACACAAGGCAGATATACAGACGGAGTTGATGATGTCCTCTGTAAAGTAACATCTGCTAAGAAACAGAAAATGAAAATCTTCTATATATAATATGAAAGACCACCTACCATCAATTTGGTAAGTGGTCTCTTAAATTATATAAAGCTAAATTATTCGTCACAGCTTTTATTTCACTTTTTTTTTATAATCCATTTAATTATCAATACAATTCCAGCTATAACAGAAATCTTGAGTAAAGATACCATAATGGTCGTTATAATAAGCGGTATTACTTGTTCTTTAGGCATTGTAGTATAAAGTGCCACAATGTCATTTTTGACCCACATAAATATGATAAACACAATTGAGATAATTCCAACAATGATTCTCCACGTTTCTTTCTTCTGGTTTTTCACAAGGCAACCTCCAAAAACTAATTAACATCAAACAACTTAATGTAGAAATCATACGCATTGGAGCATTCTTCAAACGGACAACCAGTTTCTTTCATTAAATAATCAACAGCTTCTTCTTTATCTTTAAACGCCTTTAATTCGGTTGTTACGTTCGCCATTTGAGTCAGTGCATTATCAAATTCATCAAAAGATATGCTTTTATCACTTAAAAGATATAGCTTGTGTTTTAACATTTGCATTAAGTTATCATCTGCAATTTTCTTGTAATCTTCGTCTTTAATCTTTTGTCCTGCAAACAATTCATTTATTGTTATGTCTAAAATATTGCATAAAGGTTCATAGAGAGAGGCATCTGGCAAACAGATTCCATTTTCCCACTTTGAAACGGATTTATATGTTACACCTAACATTTCAGAAAGTTGTTCTTGTGTTATCTGCTTATCTTTCCGGCATTTTGATATAAATTTTCCGATTTGTATCTTATCCATAGTATCACTCCATTTGAAATAAGTTGTATTTATTATACATTAAAGCAAAGAACTATTACACCCATTAAAAGTAGAGTATATATATTTAGTTGTCACACGCCACCTGATCCTATCGGAATAGGTGGCTTTTTTTTGTTAAAAAACATTTCTAAAAAATTTTCAAAAAATACCCTGATAAATCTTCTTCTCAGTTCAAACAAGTGAAGGGGTTGATTTCCTCATAAGAAAATCTATCCCACTTCACGAACTTTGAAAACTGAATAGTCATTCACTAAGACTTTATTTCCGATGATTTTAGCTATTGTAGTGGGTACGCCACGACTTTCTTTATGAAAAGAGCGAGAACTCCCACTACTAATATTAGGTTGCTCCTGATATGGCGATGACAGTCGGAATGATAATGATACTCCCATACGTGGCTCGGAGAGATACTCGGAGGGGTGAGATTCCCGTGAAGCAGACCAGCAATCTGCTACTTAGTGACTTCCCAATACAAGGGGTGTTAAGAACAAATATTGTAAACAATGAACATTTCCAACCGGAAACAGTTTTGTTTTCGGTTGTTACATAGTCATCTTTTCAGATGGCTATAAATCTCAAAGAAAGGAGGAAGCAGAAATGCCAAACTGCAAGACGATTGCTATATGTAATCAGAAAGGCGGAGTTGGTAAAACCACAAGTACGGTAAACTTAGGTGTTGGATTGGCAATGCAAGGAAAGAAAGTATTACTTATAGATGCTGACCCGCAGGGCGACCTTACGACTTGTCTTGGGTGGAATGATGCAGATAATCTTCAGAATACCTTATCAGACAAGATGATGGAAGTTGTGCAAGGAAAAGAAAACAATCCGTTCAATGGTATTCTTCATCATAAAGAAGGTGTTGATTTAATGCCATCAAGTAGTGATTTGTTTGATTTTGAAATAAGTCTTGTTACTGCTATGAACAGAGAGGTTATTTTGAAATCTTATTTAAGTGAAGTAAAGGACAAATACGATTATATTCTTATTGATTGTTCTCCTTCGCTTGGTATGATGACACTTAACTCTTTATCAGCAGCAGACAGCGTGATTATTCCGGTTCAAGCACATTATCTTCCGGCTAAGTGTATGACTCAGCTTTTAAGAACCGTAAATAAGGTTAAGCGACACATCAATCCAAACTTAAAGATTGACGGTATTCTCTTAACTATCGTGGATAACAGAACCAACCTTGCCAAAAGTACCGTAGACGCACTTAGAGAGAATTTTGGTTCGCACATAAGAATTTTCAAATCACAAATTCCTATGGCAGTAAAGGCAGCCGAAGTTGCGTCAAAGGGCAAAAGCATTTATGCCTACGAGCCAAATAGTACGGTGTCAAAAGCCTATACCGAATTTACAAAGGAGGTGTTAGCTGATGGCGACAGGAAGAAAGAGCGACTTCACTCTGCCCACATTCGATAGTATCTTTTCGACTCAGGAAGAAAGAGATGAAGCAAAGTTAGCCAAAATTAGAGATATTCCTATAAGTGAGATTGACGATTTTCCAGACCACCCTTTCAAAGTAAGGGACGATGAAGATATGTTACAACTTGTTGAGAGTATCAAAGAACGTGGTGTTATCACTCCGGCTACGGTAAGGCAAAAGGAAGATGGCAGATACGAACTTATTTCAGGTCACAGAAGAAAACGAGCAAGTGAAATTGCCGGAATTGAAACTTTACGATGTGAAGTGGTAGACCTGACAAGAGAAGAAGCCACAATCCTTATGGTAGAGAGTAACTTTCAAAGGTCACAGATATTACCAAGCGAAAAAGCATTTGCCTACAAAATGAGATTGGAAGCAATGAAAAGACAAGGTTATCGTTCCGATTTAACTTCTACCCCAGTGGGTCAGAAGTATTCAGTAGAAGTTCTTGCTGATAATTCCAACGATAGCAAAACACAAATTCAGAGATATATTCGTTTAACAGAACTTGTCCCTGAATTGCTTGAATATGTCGATGAGGGTCGTATCAAAATGCGACCAGCAGTTGAGCTTTCCTATCTTGATGAAGATTGTCAGCGTGATGTTGTTGAGGAAATCGACTTAAATGATGCCACACCGTCACACGCACAAACAATCAAAATGCGTAAGTTCTTCGATGAGGGGAAACTTACAACAGAGGTCATATCCTCGATTATGGCTGAGGAAAAGCCGAACCAAAGGGAGAAAATTGTTTTGAGGGGCGATAGAGTGCGACAACTTATTCCCAAAAGCGTTCCGTTGAATCAAACTGAGGACTTTGTTTGCAAGGCGTTAGAGCATTACAACCGATTTCTGAAGAACCGTGAACGTGACAGCAGATAGTCTGCTCCCCTTTCTCACACTCTAACCCCTAAATTACAAGCTAACTTACCGAAAAAGATATATTATCTCCCTGAATATATCTATCTCATAAGAGATATATCGCAAAGTTGGTCTGACAAGGAGGTGTTTGCTAAGATTAAAAGTTAGCCAAAAATCGCACCTTTGTTTTTCGGATGTTTTTACACTACTATGAGGGCAAAGGAGAGTGATTGTTATGACAAAGAAAATGTTGCTGATAGGTTTACTACTCACGCTGATTATCACTTTGAACGGTTGTTATAGTGACGACCCGAAGCCAAATGAGAAGGCTTCTGAAGTCCCCATTTCTTCTTTTTCGGAGAGTATAGAAACGACTTCCGACTCTGAACCGACTAAGGAAACTGAATCGGAGCAGCCGGAGGTAAATACTCAGGAAGAAACAGAGTATTCTAAGGTCATCGCTGAAACGGATACAACGACAGTATCGGTTACAAAGGAAACTCCGAAATCCAACGATACCGAAAAGGATAATAAGCCTGAAAAAGTGGAAAAACCTATTGAAACAACAAAGCCGAAGGAAGATACTCCTTCAAAAAGCGAACCAAAGGTAGAAAAAGAACCTGACCCAGAAATTAAACCTGACCCACCAAAGGAAACGGCAACACAAGAGCCGGAAACTCCAGCAGAAGAATTTGATATTGATTATTGGATTGCTTATGCAAAGAATTATGCCACGAGCATAGGATTGGAACTTGATGTAACTGCTGTTGATTGTTGGGATAATCCGATTGCTGCTAATCCGAAATGTACGACCATTGAGGAAAATATCATTAGTAGACTTAACCGATACAAAAATGTTGAGGAGTTTACAGCAGTATGGATATGGGCAGAAAAAGTATCAGATAATGGTTACGAACTCTATATCGGTTATGCTTAAAAAAGAATAAAATAAACGGAACGCATCGTAGAAAATACGGTGCGTTTTTTATGTCAAAGGAGGCATTCAAACTATGAAAAAGAATAATTTCAGGAAAGGTATGTCAGCTGTTCTTGCCCTTGTGATGTGCCTTACAACTTTCGTAGGTTTTGGCTCGACCACAGCTTTTGCTGCCGGAGAATCTGCCGAAGCCTATCTTGTTTCTTTTCCTCGTGAGGGTGATGTGAACTATGACGGTCAATGGGGACACGGAAGCCTGAACTTTATGAATGGCTGGAAAGGATTAGAAACAAAGCGTACCAATGCGTATGCAATCAATTCGTACACCGGAAAGGTTTGTTATTGTATCGAACCGGGTACACCTCTTGCACCGGGCGATAACTTCGTATCAAGAGATGAAACGTATTGGGATAATTACCCTACCACTTACAACAAGACAATTTCCGGCGATGAAATCAAACTTTTCATTGGTAGAATTATGCAGTATGGCTATCAGGGAAATATCTCTACTACTTGGAAAAGTCAGAATGAAAACGAAGCCAATAATATCGCTCATATTGCTGCCACTCAGCTTTTAATATGGGAAACGATTGTAGGCGAACGTGACGAAAACTTCAATAAGGTTGATACCGGAAGTTATGATGCTGTAATTGATACGATTAGTGCAAGCCATCCACTTCGCAATAAGATTATGAGCTATTACAACAGTATGGAAAGTAGCGTAAAGAACCATACAAAGACGCCGAGCTTCTTTGCAAAATCTACGGGTAAGGCTCAGACAGTTGAACTTGAATGGGATGGTAGTCAGTACACAGCAACATTGACAGACACAAATAAAGTGCTTGGCAATTACAAATTCAGTTCCAACCATTCTGATATGAAGTTCACAGTAAATGGCAATAAACTTGTGATTACAACTGCAACTGCTCCGAGTAGCACAGTAACAATCACAGCCGAAAAACAGAACTCTCAAAGAAAAGGCGTTATCGTATGGGATGACGGAACTTATGCACCGGGAGTTGGAAGGCAGAATCTTACAACCTACGCACAATCCGTAAATGACCCAGTAAAAGGCTTTTTGAAAGTAAAAGTAAGCTATGGTTCTTGTGAAATCGTAAAGTCGAGTGAAGATGGTGTCGTTGATGGAATTAAGTTTACTGTATCCGGAAACGGTGTGAATAAGACAGTAACGACAGCAAATGGTGGCAAAATTCAGGTTGATAACCTTATGCCGGGCGTTTATACCGTCACAGAACAGAACTACGATAGATACGAGCCACAGGAAGTCAGACGAGTAACCGTAGTTGCTGGTCAGGTGGCAAAAGTAACTTTTAGCAATGTTCTCAAACGTGGCGACCTTCAGGTAATCAAATCTTCTGAGGATAACTTGGTTGAGGGTGTAACATTCCATCTTTACGGAACTTCCTTGTCCGGTATTGCAGTTGATGAGTACGCAGTAACAGATAAGAACGGTGTGGCAACTTTTGATGATGTGCTTATTAGTGGTTCTACTCCTTATACCATTGAAGAAGTTGATACAGCAATCCGTTATGTAGTTCCTGAAAATCAGACAGCACCGATTAGCTGGAAAGAAGTCACAACTCGTAACTTTACTAACATTCTCAAAAAGTTCGCAGTAACCGTAACAAAGAGCGATGTTGAGGAAGGAACAGCTCAGGGCAATGCAACTCTTGGTGGTGCAGTTTATGGCATTTTTAAGGGCGATACTCTTATTGATAAGTATGTAACTGATGAAAACGGTCAGTTTACCACAGATGAATATATCTGTGATGACGATTGGACTATCCGAGAAATCACTCCGTCTGAGGGATACTTGCTCGATTCTACCATTCATAAGGTAGGTGCTGAACCTGAACTTTATACGGTGGAACATAATCTCACAGCGAATGATGTTGTGGAGCAGGTCATCAAAGGAAATATCGCTATCATCAAACATACTGACGATGGCGAAACACAGATTGAAACTCCTGAGAACGGGGCAACTTTTGAAATCTATCTCAAATCTTCTGGAAGTTATGAAGCAGCCGAAGAAGATGAAAGAGATGTAATCGTGTGTGATGAAAACGGATTTGGTCAGACAAAGAATATGCCTTATGGTATTTACACAGTACACCAGACTTCCGGTTGGGAAGGTCGTGAACTAATGGATGACTTTGATGTGTTTATTGCACAGAACGGACAGACTTATCGCTATATTATCAACAATAGAAACTTTGAAAGTTTCGTAAATGTGGTAAAAGTCGATGCTGAAAGTGGAAAGACAATTCCTTATGCCGGAGCTGGGTTCAAGATTTTTGACCCTAATGGTAATCAGGTAACAATGACATTCACTTACCCTACTCCGACTACGATTGACACATTCTTTACTGATGCCAATGGTTCTTTGGTAACTCCTGAGAAACTTGATTACGGTAAGGGATATTCGATTGTCGAGGTACAAGCACCTTACGGATATGTGCTTGATGAAACTCCGGTTTACTTTGATATTACAGAGGAAAACTCTACGGAAGAAAGTGGTGTGACGGTTATTAAAGTGAATAAGTCTAATATGGCACAGAAAGGAACTATCACAGTTGAGAAAACTGGCGAAGTATTTTACGGTGTCAATGTAAGTGGTACTGAAGATACAGACGTTATCTATCAGCCAATTTATGAGATTGCCGGACTTGAAGGTGCAGTTTATGAAATCCGTGCAGCCGAAGATATTTATACTCCTGACGGAACACTCCGTTATTCAAAGGGCGAAGTAGTTGATACAATCACTACAACTTTTGATGGGTTTGTTACAAGTAAGGAACTCTATCTTGGTAAGTACGAGGTTCAGGAAATCGAAGCACCTTACGGAATGGTTCTAAATGATGAAATCCATTCTGTGGAACTTGTTTATGCCGGACAGAATGTTGCCGTAACTGAAACGTCTACTTCTTTCTATAACGAAAGACAGAAAGTAGAAATCAGCCTTGAAAAATCTCTCGAAGTAAATGAGATTTTCAGCATTGGCAATAACGGAGAAATCAAAAATATCAGCTTTGGACTTTATGCTGCTGAAGATATTACTTCTATAAGTGGCACAGTAATTCCGGCTGACGGTCTTATTGAGATTGTGACTCTTGATGAAAACGGAAAAGCAGTTCTTAAAACAGACCTTCCTTTTGGCAACTACTATGTAAAGGAAATTGCCACAGACGAACACTATAAGTTAAACGATACAAAGTATCCGGTTGAATTTGCTTATGGTGGTCAGGACACAGCAGTAATCAAAATCGCAGTTAATAATGGCGAGAAAATTGAAAACGAACTTATCTACGGTTCTGTATCAGGTATGAAGAAAGATGAAAACGGAGAAGCACTTGGTGGTGCTGTTATCGGTTTATTTGCTTCCTCTGATGTAGAGTTCACTGAGGATAATGCAATTTTAACTACTACTTCAGCAGAAGATGGTAGTTTTTCTTTTGCCAATATCCCTTATGGAACTTGGTATGTGAGAGAAATTAAGCAGCCTACCGGATTTGTTCTTGATGAAACTGTGTTTGAAATCATCATTTCCAAAGACGAGGAAGTTGTTGAGGTAGAGATTATCAATGAATATGTGCGTGGCAACATTACACTTACAAAAGTTGATGAAGAATATCCTGATAACAAGTTGACCGGAGCAGAGTTTGAAGTCTACAAAGACATCAACGAAAATGGAGAGATTGACGAAGCCGATGAGTTTATGGGCAATCTCGTAGAAGTGGAAATTGGTATCTATGAGATGAATGACTTGTTTTATGGCAAGTATCTCGTTTGCGAAGTGAAAGCACCGGAAGGTTTCTTGATTGATGAGGGTGTCTATGCAGTATTCATTGAAACGGATGAAACAACCTATGCTGTTGAAAACAAAGCGGGAGTTGGATTTATCAATGCTGCTATGAGAGGTAATCTCAAAATCGTAAAAACATCTTCTGACGGAAAAGTGGAAGGTTTTGCTTTCAGAGTAACCGGAGAAAACGGTTATGATATGACATTTGAAACTGACAAGAATGGAGAAATCTTCATTGAAGGACTCCGTATTGGCGAATACAAAGTGTCAGAAGTAGCAAATCAGGCATCGGCTGTTTATATTATGCCAGCAGATAAGAACGCTACTATCAAACTTGATTCTACAACGATTGTAGAAATGCACAACGAGTATAGAGATACACCGAAAACGGGCGATGACAGTAACCTTGTGTTGTGGTTCGCTCTTGCCGGAATTTCTGTTCTTGGCATTGCAGTAACTTCCGTTGTTGCATACAAGAAGAACAAAAAGGAGGGCGATGAATAATGAAAGAGATTATCGGAATTGTTTTGGTGGCTTTCATTATCGGTGGTTTTATCTTTTTGCAGATTAGAAACCGTAAAAAATAAATAGTGATGAGAACGAGGGGCGGCCATTGTAATGATGATCGCCCCTTTATCACTTGATTGGAGGAAAAATGAACAATCCAAATACCGTTGAAAACAGAGTGCTTCGTATCCTTCAAGAAAATACCGAAGCACGAAATGATGATATGAAACTATATCTAATGGTCTGCAACGACTGTTACAGACAGACCGAAAACAGAGATGTGGGGTCACTTCCATTTGCGGTTATTATGAACTGTTATAAGGAGCTGAAACTCCCACATTTTGAAAGTGTTCGTAGGTCAAGAGCGAAGCTGCAATCGAAACACCCTGAACTCGCAAGTAGTCCCGAAGTGAAAAAGGCTCGTAAGCGATGTGAGGGTATGTATCGAGAGTATGCACGAAAATAATTACTGAAAGCGAGATGAAAAGATATGCAGAAAGAAGTAATTGGAGATTATGAGGTGCTTGCTTCTGTTCACGTTGGCGAAAAGGAAGTTGTTATCGGAGAAAAAGAACCCAATAATGACGGGTTAAGATTTATGTGTGGCTATATGGAGCGAACCGATATATTTAATCTTTGTAATGAATGTGTATATAGTGATGATTATATCGAAATTGCACATCTTTTCGGTAGCCGAATAAAAGAAGCAGCAGAACTTTTTAAGAACAAAGACAAGGAGCTTGGTATTCCGGTCACAGTTATTACTGAAAAAGATTGTATTCCCGACCATTATTCTCACGACATCAACGGAAAGGTTATTGCAATAGACCCCAAAGTATTAAAGCCTGAGTTTCAACGAGCCGACAAGCAACTCTATTTAGTTACGGGTGGCTTTGGTGCTTCTGCCAATAGTCGAGGTAGTGCTGTATTTTGCACAAATCTTCTGACGGGTAAAAGCACACGTTATGAACGAATGGATGTTATGGGCGAAGTCAAACCCGAATGTATGCCTGAATGGGCAAAAAGAAAGTTGGAATCAATGAACCAGACTCGTGCAAAGAAAAATAAGGACAGAGAACGATAAGGAGGTATTACCGTGAAAGATAAAGCAAACTTTCAGCAGAAAGTAAAAGTAATGAATAAGTTGTTTGAAGCCGGCTGTGATACGGAAAAGAAATTACAGCAGCTTGATATGGAAGGAATCTTAAAAATCCCAAACATTACTATCCCTGATATGAATATCATTATGGACCTTCAAAAACAGACGAAAGCAAATAAACTGTTTGCTTATTTGGGAGGAGGTTCTGATATTCATTTGAATATTAAATCAAATCAAAATACAAATAACGAATAGGAGGTGCTTGAAATATGGCACGAAAATATGACCTAATTTCGGAGCTGTATAACCGAACCTGCAAAACTGTGGTAGCCAATCCGCAGAACTGGCAAGCATTTCTTAGGTCTGCTTGTCGTAATTATAAATTACGATATGACGAGCAGCTTTTAGTGTATGCACAGCGACCTGATGCAACAGCAGTTCTTGAAATTGAACGTTGGAATACCCGATTTGGAAGATGGGTTAATCGTGGTGCAAAAGGTATTGCAGTATTTGAAGATGCAAACCGAGAAAGACAGCGATTGACCCATTATTTTGATATTTCCGATACGCACGGTAGCAGATATTCTCGCCCCGTTCCCCTTTGGGAAATGAAAGAAGAATATGAGTCAGATATTATCGAAACTCTTGAAAGCACCTTTGGAACACTTGATAACAAAATCAATCTTGCAGAAGCAATTATGAGTGCTTCACGCAATGCTACGGAAGATAATATCCCTGATTATATCAGCGACCTGCTCTACTCAGCCGAAAATAGTTTCCTTGAAGGACTTGACGATGATATGATTACTTCTCTGTATAAGTCCGTTGTGACAAACAGCGTGGCATATATGATGATGTCCCGACTTGGTTTGGATACAGAGTATTATTTTGAAAACTCCGACTTTTCAGATGTGACCAACTTTAATACTCAGGATACGCTTAATGCACTTGGTTTTGCTTCCAGCGATATAGCTGAAATGGGACTTACAGAGATTGCTAAAACAATCGCAGCATTGGATAGAGAAAATCGCATAATTGCAGATAAAAGCAATAATGAGTACAATGAGGTCGAAAAAGAAACCGAAAGGAGTTTTGAAGATGGACAAACTGACCTACACGATGGTGGGCGATTACAACCTACCGAATTTGGAATTGCCGGAACAACCGGAAGTGAGTCTGGGCAGATACGCACAGATGAGGAGGAAATATCTGAAGGAACACCACAAGGTTCTGTACTTCAATTTCCTGACGAAAGGCACGTTGACGACACACTTAGCAGAAGTGGAACAGAGAGCAATCGAGATGGAGGAAACTCTCGTGAAACAGATGGCTCAGAAAGAGGGTCTAACCGAGCAGATGAAAGCGACAGATATGATGTCGTGGGTTCAGATGATGAACAATCTGAGGAACGCAGCTCAGGAAATCGTGAAGACGGAAGTGGTATTCGCCTAAGTGATGATGTAAAACCACTCCCTTCCGTAAATCAGCAATTATCATTTTTAGATACGAAAGCAGAGGAAAAAGAAACCTCTGCTTTTGTCATTCCACAAGAAGTTATTGATGATACTTTGAGTGGTGGAAGTGGTTTTGAAAATGGGAAAATGCGTATCTATGAGCAGTTCCAAAAGAGCCTTTCCACAAAAGAAAATGCAGAGTTTCTTAAAAAAGAATATGGTATTGGCGGTGCTTCCCATTCAGGAGGACACGATGAATACCAAAACTGGCACGATGCGAAAGGTATTCGCATTACGAAAGGATATGCCGAAAACAGACCACAAGTTTTGCTGAATTGGAATAAGGTTGCAACACGTATTTCAGAACTTATCCGTATGGATAGATACCTTAACGCAAAGCAAAAAGAGGAATATCCGAAATGGCTTGAAGAACAAGAAATCAAGCGAGCTGAAGCAGAAGAACGAAGAAAGAACAGAGAACTTTTGTCTATTGCTCCTGACGAAAAAGTTACCGATTCTGATGGGGATTTGGTTGGTAAGGAAGTTACTATTGATGACCACCTTTTCGTAATTGAAAGTGTTGGAAAAATTAGTGGAGATGTATCACTTCGAGATGTGACTTTCCAAAATGCCAATGGTTTTCCGATTAACAGAGTTGAGAAAATAGGATTTATCCGTAACTTATTGGAACAACAGAACTTATCTGAAGAAAAGGTTGCAGAACAGCCGAGTGAAGCAAAATATGAATATCATCTTGGAGATATGGTTTATATTGGTGCAAGCCAGTATGAGATACTTTCCTTTGATGAAAACCGTGTAATGCTTTATGATTTCGATATTCCTCTATTCAATAAGGAAATGACTCGTGAAGAATTTGACCGTAAGGTTAGAGAGAATCCGATGAATGACCACTTGATTGCAAAAGAACAAATTCAGGAGGATAAATCAGCAGAAAGTGTGGATAACTTTTCTGATTTTTCTCCAAATGTGAATTACGAGGATGCTTTCTTCACACACCCTGACGGTTCGAGCATTGTATGGATGTATTATAATCCCGACAGCGAAGCCGGAGGTCAATATGTAACAAATTTTGTATCGGTTGATGATGTAAAAGAAGCAGCACGTAGCCATAACGAACCTGAAAAGTTCTTTGATTATCTTGGTAGTATTGCAAGACAAGAACTTGCAGATATTGGTACAGAATGGTTCAAAGGAGCAGAAATTCAATTTGCCAAGGAGCCGACTTTTACGGATTGTACCAAAGAAACAATGGACAATCTAATTGGTTACGCTATGATGGAACAGAAAAAATCTATTGCTTCAAGACTTGTCGATTTTGTAAAAGATGTTGATTTCTATGAGTATCAGGACAATATCGAGTTTGGCGAAACGGATGAAGAAACCATAGAAAACATACTGTCCCATCTTTCTGATAAATCGTATGTAGAAGGTGTAATTGAATACCTCAAACAGATGAAAGAAAACATTGAAGATGAGCCAGTATATCGTTCAAAGGTGGACAGACTTCTGAATGATGTTAAGGAGTTGCTGCCGGAAGAACCAATTCCCGTCTATGACCGAGAGAGTGAAATTCTTTATGCTGTGTTACACGCATTAAAGATAGACGATATTGAGCTTGATTACGATGCAGACGGACTTGTTGCAAGAGATGATGACTATGAGTGGCACGGTGCAGACTTCTATCACTTCTTGATTGATGAAGCTTTTGTATTTGAAGATGACGGTTCTGTTCTTGGAATCAGACCGGAACTTCTTACAGATTTTAGGGCGTTGAGTGAACACAATGGTGTTGAGTGCAAAGTCAAAAACGGTTATGTTGCGACCAACATTGGCAATGTTCCGGTTGAAGATTATAGAGAAATCGTAGCAATGCAAAATGGCTTTGACAGTTACGATGAAATGTATCAGCAAGGAATTCGTATAGGAAACGGATACGACAAAGAGCCTGAACCAATCGTACCAGCGTGGGAGCAACAGAAGAAATCAAAAGTCAGAAGTTTTGATTTACACCCTGAAATACCAATGGCTGACCGTCACACATTCGATTTGAAGGCAAACGAAGTTGAATCTGTTGGTAAGAAAGAACGCTTCCGAAGAAATATGGAGGCAATCAGAGTCTTGAAAGAGTGCGAATTTGAAAACAGATTTGCTACTCCTGAAGAACAGATTGTCTTGTCAAAATATGTTGGTTGGGGTGGCATTCCCGAAGCGTTTGATGAAAATAATGGTGCTTGGGCAAATGAGTTTACGGAGCTTTACGCTGCCCTCTCTCCTGAAGAATATGCTTCTGCAAGAGAAAGTACCCTTACTGCATTTTACACGCCACCGGAAGTCATCACAGCCATTTA
>JAAYPT010000065.1 GCA_012519695.1 Clostridiales bacterium
CTTGTTATCTTCCGTTGCCACTTTATTTTGTTTTTGTTCTTTTCCTTTAGAATCTTTGCATCCGGAAAGACATGCAAGACCTAATACCAAAATTCCTACTATAATTTTCGCTTTCATTTTTTTCTACTACCCTAATATAAATTCCTTAAAGAAGTAATGCTTCATTTCTAATATAAGTAAGCATCTGTTGCGTCTGCTTCACTTATAAATGATTTTAATGAATCCGGTACATCTTTTGCCGCTTCTTCCAGCTTCAGCATAGCTGTATATATTTTAAAAGACTTATTAATAATTTCATTATCAACCAACACATCACGCAATCCATTTTCCGTTAAAGATAATAATTCCTTTGAAAAGCTCTGCCCTAATTCGATTACTTCCGCAATCACAGAACCCACTGTTGCTGCGCAACTTTCATATTCACTATCCACAATAATAACGTTTCCACCTGCTTTTGCCATTCTTGCTCACTCTCCTCTTCTATATCTTAATAGTTATATACGCTCTTCTGTATGAGTCACAACCACATCTTCCTCCATCTCAAAACGAATTTGTGGCTGATTTAATACCGTGGTCTGGTCTTCCATTTCTTGCTCCGGTAATGTGTTTTGCTCCAACACAGTCGTTTGCTCTAATACCGTGGTCTGGTCTGACACGGTTGTCTGATTCAATACAGTTGTCTGGTCTTCTGTCTGCTGATTTAATACCGTGGTCTGGTCTTCCATTCCTTGTTCCAGTAATGTAGTTTGTTCATCGATATTTTCTTTTGGTTGTAATCTTCCTGTGGTACGACCTCTTTTCGGCACAATTTTATCTGTATTTTCTCGAATTGCACGAATTTTACTTTTTCCTTCATATCCTTCTTTTTGAATTTTCTTAATACTTCTCTTAGCAGTAATTCCCGTTAATTCTCCAATGACTGCATAGATACGAAAAACAAAAAATAAAATGACAGCCCCGATTCCAAACAAAACCGCACCTACGATTCCTCCATAGAACATAATCTGATTTACCACCTGTTTTACCTCCCATACTTCTGAAATAATGGCGTTAACTTTTGCACAAGTTTTTTCCACTTAATATCGTTTGAAATATCCGCCACCTGCGTTCCCTGATCATAAACTGCAAAAATAGTATCTGCGTTCCAATTTTCTATATTACTATCTTTTGCTGCTTCTTCATTACAAAGTAATGATAAGTATCCGATATAGATATCTTTATACTTTGTTCCAAACTCCTGTACACCGGCTTCATACTTTTCTTTTGCTGCCTCTAAGTTTCCGGTTTTTTCGTACATTTCTGCAACATCACATACATATTTGCAACGATCCTTTTCCTGAGTATCATCGGATATTATGGATAATATTTCTTCACAGTAAGTAATTGCCATATTATAATCTTGCATTTTTTCTGTATTATCATCTGATTCTTCAGCACGTTCCCGATACGCCTTATAGAGTACATCACTAAAGTCAATGGTATACTCTGTCAACAATTCATCACTATCTAAATCTTCTACTTCATCCAATCCTTTGTCTGCCACTCGGATTGCTGAATCTACTGCCCCCTCAATAGATGTAGGATATATCATATAAATATCTCCCAGTATCTTATAGTTAAGCATTTTAGCAGCCGACACATTCTGACTATCATTGTATTCTTCAAATGTTTTCATCGTTTCTGCCAGATCAGTCTTGTCGCCTCCTGTGGTATCTAACTCTGACAAAGATGACAATATTTTTTTGTAATATACCGCTTCCGGCACTTCTTCTTCATCCAACATTTGAAAATAGTATAAACTATTAGAATAATCTTTTTCTTCATTTAAATATGTTAATGCAACCTGACGCACTACCTCGCTGTTATTCTGTATGTTCTGATATCCGGAATTGATATATGCTCCGATTCTTTGCAAACCTTCCTCCGGATCCATGTAGTTCACATACAGACTTAACATATCCAAATATGCTTCCGGATTCTTTCCGTCCACATCTGTGATTGCCTCTACATATACTTCCGATGCCTTTGAGTAATCACCATTTATTTTGTATGTATTTGCTTTCTCAATTAAACTTCGATAATCTTGTTTTCTGGTATTTTGAACTCCCTGATATCCTAATACAGACACAACAATACTAGCCACCATCGCAGCTACTGTTGTGCCCCAGAGCAATAATTTTCTTGTTTGTTTTTTTCGATGTCCACTGTCCAATTCATCATAGTGTTCTAATGCATAGATTAACTCTGAACAATTTTGATAGCGGTCTTCCGGATTAGGCTGTGTACACTTTGCAATAATCTTTTCCAAACCACTGGACAACGCCGGGTTCCATTCACGAATTGGACGTATCTCATAAGGTGGTTCACATGGGTTCTTTCCTGTTACAATATGATAAATCGTTGCTCCCAAACAATAAATATCCGTTCTGGCATCCGTTTTATATATTCCGTGTCCCTGCTCATCACCAAACTGTTCCGGTGCTGCATATCCTCTGGTCCCCAACGCTGTGGTGTCTGCTATATTTTCTACTTTATATTCCTTGGCGGTTCCAAAGTCAATCAATTTTACTCTACCATCCGGCTGTAACATGATATTAGACGGTTTCATGTCTCGGTAAATAATCGGTGGATTCATGGAATGAAGATAATCCAGGGCACTTGCTAATTGTTTTGCCCATTCAATTACATTTTCCTGTGGCTGTGCCCCTTCTTCTTTCAAAATACGATCTAACGCCAGTCCCTGAATATAATCCATAACAACGTATACCGTTCCGTCTTTATCAATAATATCCACAATTCTAGGCAATACAGGATGGTCTACTTTTTTCAAAATATTTGCTTCTCGCTCGATTCCTTTTAACTGCATTTCCACGCTTTGTGAACCATCATTTTTCAATTCTTTTACTGCCCACTGCTTATTCAGGCGGTTATCCATTGCAACATATACAATGCTCATTCCACCTTGACCGATTTCTTTTAATATTTCGTATTTTCCATCCAGTACCAGACCTACTTTTGACATTCCTATCCCTCTATCTTATCGTTTTTATCAGTATGCAACTGATATTGTCCTTTTCTTTTCGCTGCTTTAACATTTCTATAAACGTTAAAATATTCTGTTTCATAGTCTTTTCATCGGAATTTGCTTCAAAACAAAAACTTTTCCACATCTCAGATGGTGTACACACATGGCGCAAGCCATCTGAACACAACATATAAGTAGCATTTTCCTTCACTTTTCCTTTGTAAAACACAGGCTCCACTATTTTAGATGCCCCAATGCATTGCAACAGCACACTTTTCCTAGGGTCTGTTTCTGCCTGTTCTTCTTTCAAACGTCCTGCTGCAATTTCTCTCGCCACCAGAGTTTGGTCTTCTGTTATCTGATATAGTGTATCTGATAACTCATAGATACGGCTGTCCCCCACATGTACAACATAGTACTGTTCTTCCACTACCAAAAATGCTGTCAGGGTTGTTCCAAGATTTACGCTGTTTTTTCTTCCATAAGCTCCAATTCTTTCATTTTCTTCCAGAACTAATTCTTTCCATCTTTTCCATAGTGTCTGTTCTTCAAATCTTTCGTATAACATCTGTGGAAGTTCTTCATGAAACCATTTTCCAAATCGTTCTATCACTTCTCGACTGGCTACTTCTCCTTTTTCTAATCCGCCCATTCCATCGCAAATCACAGTAAAGAGTACTTCTCCTTGATCTGTTTTTGCTTTTTTTATCAAGATGGCATCCTGATTGGTTTCCTTTTTAATTCCCACATCACTTGCATACGCTGTTATATATCTCATATTTCTCCCTTATACTAAATCAAATATAAATTCTTCGTCTGCCAAAGAAACTTTTGTTCCCTTTATTAATAATTGCTCATTATCACCTTTCAATATGTTTCCGTTTACATAGGTATTATTGGTAGAATCATTATCCCTGATATAACATGCTCCATCTCTTTTGTGGATAATTGCATGTACTCTGCTGATAGCTACATTATCTTCTACCGTATAGTCCGCATCCGTTTTAGACTTTCCGATTCGGAATACATTTTTATTAATAATAATTTTCTCCTGATTTTTCATTCGTATCAACACCGGTGTCGGTTTCTTTTCCGAACTTCTCTGAAACAGCCCTCTTTTTGCCTTTAACGGTTCTTTCAACGTGCCAGACGGACTCATCAGTACAGTAGTTTCATCATGTTCTCCGATTTGAGAATTGGCTATTAGACTTCCGGAAGGCGCAGGTTTTGCCGCCTCTAACTTAATTGGCTTTGGCTGACTTCCCTGTATCGTTTCCTCTCGCATAGAATGCGGCATTGGTGGTGCTGCAAAAGCCGGCTTCATCATTCCCGATGACACCGGTGACGCAACAGGAATTGGTGACGCCCCTGTTGCCACTGTTACCTGTGGCTGGCTCTGTCTGATTTTCGCTTCTTTCAAAGTTAAAACCAATTCTTCAAAATTTTCCACTTCAATGCTGCGGTTATTAGATATGTATACTACTAACTTTGCGATATAGTAAATATCTTCTTCCTCTTTATACGCAATACTCATAAGCAAGTCTTTTAAAAACTCACGCAAGCTCTTATTTCCATCTAATTTTCTATCTTCCGGAATGCATAAAAAAGAAATATCTCTTGTCACAAAATCAACAAAAATATAATCCAGATTTAAATATAAATATCTCTCATCTATCCCCTTACTTTTCAAAAGTTTATATGCTTCTATGATGGTTCCCAGAAGTTTTAGTACTTCTTCTTTTCCCATTGTTTGCATTAAATATTTTCGTAAAGTTGCCTTATAGGCAATATTATACTGAAAACCGTATTTTCCATCTTCTTGGACTTCTTCCAGCGTTTCAACAATGGTAGATGGATTGTCTTTTAAAATTTCAACTGCCTTATGTTCTACCTTCTGTTCTTCCTGCACCCAATACAGTAAGAAATTTTCTAATCCATGATTTTTTATTTCAAAGATAGTATCCATTTTTTCCTCCGTTTTCTATTTCCAAATGTACTTTATTTTTTCTATTTCTTTTGCAACTTCTTTTGTCTCCTGGGTTTCATTTTCCAGACAATATAAGGTGTTTTTTGTATCTGTATAATACACATCTTTTCCTATTACAAATACCTGCCCTTGAGACTTTATTGCATATTCTTCTTCATCTTTTTTGCGTACTATTACGCTTGTATCTGTATTGTACGCTAATGTTTTTTCTTCTGCATTTAAGTCAAAACTTTTCACACCGCCAGAAATTTTTTCTTCTTTTCCATCCGCATATGAATATAGTGTTCCATCCGCCAGATAATAAACGCAATTTTTTCCCGGCGCATATTGATATGCTGTACACTTTTTCGCTAACAATTTCGGTTCTTGCCAGTCTTTTTCTATTTTCTCACAGCTATAAAGATTTTCTCCTGCCAGATAAAATAACAGGTTTTGATTCCATAATTGGATTTTTTGTGCTCTTCCAAAATTTGCCGCTACCTTGCAGGATTCTTTTCCTTCCAATATATTATAACTATACAAACTGTTTTCCTTTAAATAATAATAACAGGGCGATGTATTCTCGTATGTTTTTACCATATTACTACCAAGAATCACCTCTCTGTCACATGACTGCTCATATTTCGTAGGTTCCGATGCATCTGTAAACCAATCCACATTTGTCGCTACTAACTGTTCTTTTCCTTCTTCTGTTGTATCCACAAAATAAACTGCTTTATCTTCTGTTTGTACAACAAATGCATCTAAATTTTTATAATACCCAAAATATGTAATCGCCGCATACTCTGTGCCATAGCTCTTTTTATCCTGAACACAATAAATGTTATAAGTAAGTTTTACTTCTTCGCCGTCTTCACTGCTTTGATTTTTCTGATTCTGTTGCTGACAGAATACTTTTCCCTTATCTGTTACCCCTATAACTCTTACCGGATTCTCTGTGGTTGCAATCTGATTCACTTCACCCGAAGGCATCACTTCACATATTACATAATTCTCTTCGTCTGCCTGATAAGAATATGCCAAATAATCTCCTTCACTGCTAATCACGGTTCCATTGACACCTGTCACATATCTTTTCACCACATCATCTGCACCCAAGCAGTGCAATGAATAGGAATTTTCTTCTTCCTGTGTCCAATAGTAAACTTTGTTCAAAGACTCGTCTGCCACCACACTTACAATCCGCTTATCTTCTGAAGCCTTTTTACTTTTCTTCTTCCCTGTCAGTTCCAGCGTTCTTCCATCCGTTCCCATATACAAAAATTTACTATTTTCATATTCACTTTGTAATAAAGCGTAGGAACCATCCGATGTATCCGGCACTTTTTCTTCTACATCGTCACTATTTCCAAGCATTCCCGCTCCCGCATAGTAAAGTGTCTTTTCCTTATAAGTAATTTTATTTGGATATATATAACGAAAATAACAAAAAACAACAATGCCTGTCACCATCAAAACTGCCGCTATTATGCTTAATATAATAATAAGTTTTTTATGGCTCTTTTTGGGAATCTCAACTTCTCCTGTAACCACACATTTCTCTTCTTTGCTATTTTCCTTGTTTTCATCTTTTTTATTTTCTATTTTATTTACACTCAAAACAGTTGTGGCATCTGTATCCACGCCCTGATATTGATATGAATATTCTTCTTGCGTTTGTTCCTGTATTTCTTCTTTTTCCTTTTTCGGGTCTGCTGCTGCGCCACACATCGGACAATATATTTCTTTTCCTATTTCGTTTCCACATACTCTGCACTTCATGTTCTTCACCTACTCATAATTTTAGAAAAAGCCTCTTAATTTTCATTAAGAGGCTTTTGGTCACCTATTAGCCTTTGAACTGACTAGCGATATCAGAATCTGTTGTTTCGATTGTCTGTGCAGTAGCTCTTAAGGCATCTGCAATTTCACTAATAAGATCTCTTGCTTTCACAAAATTAGGTCTTAACTCTGTAAATCTTGCTGCATAGGACTGGCTAGCTGCACCTTCCCATTCATCCTGCAATGTTTTTAACAGAGAATCCATCTTGCTAATTACCTCATCAACATTACCTGCTTCGTCGTCATACTGTTTGGCACGCTGTCTCATTGTGTCAGGTGTCATTCTAATCTGACCATTACTCATTGCTCTTCCCTCCTTGAAAAATTAAAAAATTGAAAATATATATTAAACCCCTAGCATAAGCCTAATTAATAAATGGTCATACCTATACCAGGTAATTTAATCAATAAATAAATTAATCTAGTAATGTAATATTTAATATTCAATTACTTAATTGGATTTTCACTGAAATAGTTGCTTACCGATTGATAAACACTTGATGTTTACCCCAGTTCCTTATTCGGCAACTCGTCCCTCTCAACTCCAGGACTTATTATACTTCTTTACCGCAATAAAGTCAACTACTTTTTTCCAATTTTTGGAATTTTTTTATTTTATTTGTTATTCCGCATTTACATCCAGTACACTCTTGATTTTTACCACCTCATTTTCTTTGCAATAGAATCCCTCACCTACTTCCAGTTTTTTCTTATATTCTCTTATAATAGCCATTGGGATATCCAGTATCTTTTGGTTAGACAATTCATCAAAAATTAATAAGTGTCTGCTCTCTTTTATATCTTTTAAAGGTTCCGGTGAAGAATAGGAAATATTTGCATTTGGTACATTTGAAATCAAAATTGCCACTTTCATAGCTTTTAATTTTCCTGTTATATTTTTGTATAAATCCATCCATGTTGGATTATTCTGCAATACTTCTAACGCATCCATATTCTGTATTATCATCAGAAGCAACGGTGCCTCTTCTAACACTGTATCATCTCCTGCCACCATTGCGTCATAACGCATGCGCAATTCTTCTTCCCACACGGTAAGCAATTCGCCAATATAATTTGCATCCATGGTATACTTTTCTACAATTTCAAGCTGCGCCATGTTTGCATATTTTTTAGAAACATCATCAATAATTGCTACTTTAACCGGTGCCTTCTCATCGTTCTGCTGCAAGGTATGTAATAAATAACGCACAAAATTTCCTCGTCCTGAATTTTCTTTTCCGACGATTCCAAGAACTCCAAGATTGTTCATTTGCAGCATCACCGGCATAATAGTACTGTAATTTAAACCAATCATAACCTGATATGCCTTTTGAAGCACTTCCGGATATTGCTGTGCAACATAATTGGAATCCAATACTGCCGGTATCTCCGGTATTCTTTTAGCTCTTGCTGTACTTTTGGCATTTACTTCTGCCATAAATGACTTCATTTCTTCTACACGTTCGATTTCTTTTCTTCCTGCAAACGCCAGATATGTCTGGTATTCATATAATGCTTTGTCAATATCGATAATTCCTCGTCCCGGTACATTTCGCGGCTGCATACGACAATGATCAAATACACTGTTATATTCACTGGAATCATTACAATATAATGCAATTCTTTTTGAAAAATTGGATAAGTATTTATAACCGATTCCCGATGTCTGAGAGTTTACTACCACCACTGAAATTCCAACCGCAAGACCTTCACGACAAAGTAATAAGAGATTGTCGTTATCCTGAAGATATAACTCTTTCAGGGCTGTAAGATTATCTACCATAATTACAATCTGAGGCAGTTCGCGATATCCTGCATCACGATAAGAACTAAAGGAACTGATTCCCATCTGGGACAGCATATCCTTTCTACGGTAAATTTCTTCATTCATCATCTTAAAGAAATTCTTTAACTTTTCATCTTCTGAAGAAGTAACTACTCCACCCACATGACTTAATCCTTCAAAGGTTTTTAAAATCATGGATGCAAAGTCTAAAATATAAATATTTACTTCTTCCGGAGTATAGTTCATTGCCAATCCCTTAATGAGTACCTGTAATAAGTTTGTTTTTCCATACTGAGATGCACCCACTGCAAAAATATTTTCCTGTGAGAAATTGACAAATGTCTCCTTCTGTAACTGCTGCTCCGGTGCATCATAGATACCGATTACCGCACCAATATCCGATTCAATTTCAAAAGCAGGCTTACATAACTGATAATCGATTACTTCTCCTAAGGACGGCAAACAAATTCCCGGCAAATGTTCAATTCCATTATCTTTACAGTATTTTGCTACATACTCTACAATTGCTTCTAACTGTGTTGCAGATTTTTCTGATTTCGGATTCTTCTGTTGAAAGATAACCTGACTCTTACCCAAAAGATTCACATCACTTACAGAAAATTCCTTTACAATATCTACTTGGCTTTGGTCTGCTGCTGCACCACTATATGCAGATTGGAATAATTCAAAAATTTCGTTATTTCCTACCTGCAAATATGCACGTCCCGGTTCTTTGATTTCTGCCGCTAACGGAGACTTTAATACTTCGTTACTATCTTCTTTGTTCTGCACTTTCAAACAAAGCTTAAACTTGGAGTTACTCCAAATCTGATCATCTACTACACCGGATGGTTTCTGTGTTGCAAGAATTAAGTGTACACCAAGGCTTCGTCCGATACGAGCCGCACTGATTAATTCCTTCATAAATTCCGGCTGGTCGCTTTTCAACTCTGCAAATTCGTCCACAATCAAAATCAAATGGGGTAATGCAATCTTAGCTTCTCCCGCTTTAAACTTCTTAATATACGCATCAATATGATTTACATTATAATCTGCAAATAACTCCTGTCTTTTTCTAAGTTCTGCCTTAATAGAAAGCAGGGAACGGTCAATCTCTCTTCCGTCAATATTGGTAATTGCTCCAATCAAATGTGGCAGGTTTTTAAACTGGTTTACCATACCACCACCTTTAAAGTCGATAATTACAAATCCCACTTCATATGGGTGGAATAAGGTTGCCATGGATAAGATATAACTCTGCAAAATCTCACTCTTACCGGAACCTGTTGTACCTGCTACCAATCCATGAGGACCATGGTGTTTTTCATTTAAGTCCAGACTTACCACTTCGTCACCGCTTTTTACTCCAAGTGGTGCTGCCATGCTTTCATATACTTTAGATTCTCTCCAACGAGATGCGATATCCAGGTTATCAATATTGATAATTCCCAATAATTCATAGAGTGAAATGCTTTTTGTCAAGCTACTTTCCAGACTCACTTCATCTACATACACACATCCCAACCGTAAAGAAAGACTTTCTGCTACACGATTTGGAATTGTGTGATAAGTAAACGGCTGTTTTTCTTCTCCATTCTCAGAACTTACAATGACACCTGTTGCAAAATCATCTGCCATTTTTAAAACTTTGTCACAGCCCTTTGGCAATAATTCTTCATATTCTTCAAAAAATAAAAAGTTAAATCCATACTTTCCACATTCTTCTACATACTTTGATACCGGATGCTGTGCAAGTCCCTCTGCATCGGTAACAAATACCACATAATGCGGAAGGTGTTTTAAGTCTTCTTCCTTCAATCCCTCTCTGGAAGATAATTCTTCATAGAGCACCTCTAAAATAATTTTTCGGCTTTCTTCATCGTACATGAAGTTTCGAATATTTCCTACACCGCTTTTTACATTATGGAGCCAACGAAGCCATGTATATTTTTCCTGTTCATTTTCGTTAAATAAATAGTAAAACTTCACATCGTGGTAAAAATGACGCACAGATAAATCAATGGTAATATTTTTTAACATTTCATACTGCACTTCTTTGCTTCCCACAATTCCAATACAATTATTTTCCTTTAGATTAATACAAACCGGTGCATCTTCCACATAACGATAAGCGTCCGCTAACTTTTCCGGATACTCGCTCAAGTCATCTTCCGTATCTTTAAACTCCTGTTTCTTATAAGCTACCTGACTCAAAGACTCTACCGTTCCGGTTCCCACTCGGACAGTCAGATAATCATCATCTTCCACATCCTTTTCAAACAATCTGCTGTCGAACCGCTCTACTTCTTCAATTTCTCTATCGATAGAAATATATTTTTCTTCCAGAATTCTAAGTTCTTTTTTTCGGAGTTCTTTTATCTCATTTTCCTTATCTTTCGCATACTGAAGATACTCTTTTCGTCGTTCTTTTATCTCCGCCCGATATTCTTTTCCATCCATAAAATAAGTAATAATAGAAGTGGCTATTCCCATTCCCATCATGGCAGCACTATAAATAACAAACATTCCGCCGCCACCCATGGCACCACGCAAAAATACCATCATTACCATAGATATTAATGCCGGAATAATTGTCATCACAACATTTCTCTTTGGTGCTTCTTTTTTTGCCTTTGGTGCTAAAACTTCAATTTCTTCTTCCGGTACAATATACTTTATTCTGGTATTTCTTTGAAACTTGGGATACATAAGCTGATTCCCTGTTTGCATAGTATCCATTTCCTTCAAACCATTTACCTGAATTGTATTGGCATTGGTTGTAAACAATCTGGAATTGCGAATATAAAAGGAATATCCATCTAACATGAAAAAGTCCATATCATAAATCGTTTTTTCTTTTTCTTCCATCCGAAATCCATTTACATAGACACCATATCTGGTTCCGGTATCTTTCAGCATATAATTACCGTTATTTTTTACTAAAGCAATGGTATCTTCCTCTACCAAATCATCCTGAATATGTAAATTACAAAAAGCCTTTCCGCCAATGGCAATACTTTGCTGCTCCGGTATTTCTATTACACGTTCAAAATCGCTATACATGTTATCAAAGTCAATGTAAAAAGAAACTTTCATCAATTCTGCATTACTGCTTTGATATTTTAAAACAATCTCTGTTCCGTGTTTCAAAGTCATTGCCGTCTGTTTCATCAAGCCATCGGATATGAAGTATACGGTGTCACTGCAAATCAGTTTCCACTCTTCGCCTTGTGGTACAACTAAAATTTCAAAATCGTCAAAAAAACTGTCACGACTAAATCGCACGTTACAGTTTTTCGTAGTTCCTATGCATACACCATCTTTATTTTTTCCATACAATACAATTTCCTGGTATATTTTCGTTCCAAATAAAATGATTTTATAATTCTGTTCCTTCATGCGCTTCCCCTATCTCGTAAAATTTATTATAGTGCCATTTCTAAGTTGGTATTCTTCTATGGTTTTATTCCCCTTTAGTAATGCAATGGGATTTTCTGTCTTTAAATAACATTGTCTGATATCCTCTACATCTATCCCCAGATGATATCCCTGATTTAATGCCGTCAACAATTCATTTGCAGTAATATTTAACGGCACTTCTATGTCGTGTATTTCTTGTCGTTTATGTAAATAAAGTGACATGATAATTGTATTTTCCATCATTTCTCCTAACCCAGCAAATACGCTGTTGCCTGAAATAAGTTACTTCTGCGAATATTTTCCAATGTAATGGCTCTTCCGTTCATTTCTTCTTTTGCTACATATTCTGCAATACTGCAATTTTGCAATATTTCGCTATATAGGATACGATTTTCGCAGGTTTCCCGATAGTTATTGCAAACCCACAGCATTTTTTCATCATCGGAATAATCAATATTTTTCAAAAATTCTTCTATCTTATACACGGACAAAGCATCCTGCTGCAATACATTTACTACACGATAACACCTTGCCATCAGCTTGGTTTTAAAAAGTGTTAATTCAGAAGATACATCAAAAATAATATAGTCATATATATTCGCATCCAGAATCTGATTAATAAAGAACAGATAATTTTCTTCGGTAATTCCATATGCTAATATTGATTGACGCATTGGTTTTACATAATCAAACTCTTCATGCCCTACTGCATTTTTTAAATAAGACAATGCATGCTCATCCTCATTTACGATACAAGTTGCCAATTCCTCATATGCATAGCCTTTATCCTGCATATACCATCGAAAACTCTGTATGCTTTCGGCATTAAAATACAGTACCTTTTTCCCTTGTTTTGCCAATGCTACCGATAATCCAAGCGCTGTGGTTGTCTTTCCCACACCGCCAATAGGAGAATATACCATAATTCCCTTGGTAACACGATTTGTATCCGTATTGGTTCGTATATTTAACCTTTGACTGATTTTTTCGGTAATACAACGCGCCATTTCCCCCGGATTCATGTATTTATGTAACAGGCAGATGCGACTATCTGTTTCCTCTTGCACTTCATTCTCCTGAAGTACAAATGTCAGATTCACGTTCTGCTTTTGCAAACATTCCCGATACCAGTTTTCCTGTGCCACTAACACATCAATGCTTTTCGGTTTTTCAAAGTAAGTATCAAAATACTCCTGTTCTGTAATGGATTCTATTTCCGCCCGCTCACCTAATTCTTCTAAAAGCTTCCATTCCAGTCCTTCTAAAAATTTATCGTCACCGTCAATTAATACGATTGATATACTTTGCATTTCTCACACTCCTTACTGTACTTCATATTGCAAATCTGCAATCTGTATCACATCACCTGCCTGCAATGGAATATATTCACCGTTTTTTACAATACTTCCATTTACATAAGTGTGATTCAAACTTCCCATATCTTCAATATAGAATTGACCGTTCATCCAAAAAATTCTGCAATGCTTTCTGCTGACAGAACTTGACCCTTCAATCACTTTATGGGCATATTCCGGGCTTTTTCCTAAAATGCACTCTGCCATATCAATTATGAGATTTTGTCCATTGGTAATTCCAACAAGTCGAATTTTCCGGGCATTTCCTCTATTTACTCCTGTACTATATTTTTTCATTTTTAAATTCAGGAAAATATCGTCTGAGCTATTCATGCCTTCCCTGCAATCCTGATATAATGAGATTATTCCTTCGTCTTGCTGGCATTGTGCCTTTTCGATAATTTCACATATCAGACTCTTCATTGCCAGTTCAAAGGACATCTGCGTCTCAGGTGTGGAAGAAATCGCTAATGGAACGCAAATCATATGTACTCCCAAATTATCATCTAAAAATATAGAATCATAGGACAAATCAATGGTTTCTGTTTGTATCAAACCATTCATTTTGAAAGAATCTACATTTTTATATATTTCTGTTATTATCTGTATAATATGTTCCGGCAATAACTGTCCCTTATAGCTATATAAAGTATGATAGGCACTTAGGGGATAACTCAGTCTTACCTTGCCGTTCCATGCAGATTTGTAGCATGGAATAAATGCATCTCCTGCCTGATTCTGTAATATTTTATATGCCGTCTGATAAAAAAACTATTATCTTCTAATGTATAATACAACCGTTCTGAAGTCCTTCCAGACTGTACAATACTTTCACACACAAAACTGCTCATTTTGGTACTCCTTTTTGATTAAAATTTATGATTTCAGGGAAATACATCGAATAAAAGATTTTTGATTTTTCAGAAATGACTCCCCTTATTAATCATACTCTCAAACCCGTTTTTTCTAAAGAAACTATATCACACTGGTAACCCATATGCAATCTTTTAGTATAAATTTTTTACTTTAAACTCCCTTTCAGACTCTCTTCTTTGATCCTTTTTTGCAATATCCTGGCGTTTGTCATATAATTTCTTTCCTCTTGCAAGTGCTATCTCAACCTTCACAAGACTTCCTTTGAAATATACCTGTATCGGCACCACAGTATAACCTTTTTCCGCCATTTTTCCTGCTATTTTATTAATCTCATGCTTATGCAATAAGAGTTTTCTAGGACGAAGTGGGTCCTTGTTAAAAATATTTCCCTTTTCATAAGGGCTGATATGCATTCCATAAATAATTACTTCACCTTTTTCAATTCTGATAAATGCCTCTTTCACGGAACATTTTCCCATACGCAGGGACTTTACTTCCGTACCTGCAAGACTGATTCCTGCTTCATATTTATCTTCAATAAAGTAATCATGAAATGCCTTTTTATTATTTGCAATTAGTTTGATACTTTCTTTCCCCATATGCTTCCTCTATTCTTCCTTTTCCGGCAGTACAAAATCTATGGTACGCATAAACTTATCTGCATTATCCACAACTACCTTTAATTTCTGTCCCAGTTTGTAACGCTTTCCAGTGGCTTCTCCCACCATCTCGTAGGTTTCTTCTTCATAATAGTAATAATCATCTGTTAGATTCGTCACATGAATCATACCTTCTATGGTATTTGGAAGTTCCACATATATGCCCCAGGCAGTAATACTGGATATCACACCTTCGTAAGTCTCTCCAATGTGTTTTTCCATATATTCTACTTTTTTCAACTTTTCTGTTTCTCGTTCTGCTTCGTCTGCCCTGCGTTCCATTTCACTGGAATGTGATGCCACGTCCGGCAATATTTTATCATAATGTTCTATTCTCTTCTGATTCAGCTTACCTCGAAGATTCTCCTTGATAATACGATGAATCTGCAAATCCGGATAACGACGAATCGGTGACGTGAAATGACAATAATACTGGGTAGCCAAACCGAAATGTCCGGTACTTGTCACCGTATATTTTGCCTGTTTCATAGAGCGCAATGTCAAACGGCTAATCAATGCTTCTTCCGGGGTATCTTCTATCTTACACAATAACTTTTGCAATTCTTTTGGATGTATCTCATCTTGTCCGTTTTTTATGGTATATCCAAAATTATTTATAAACATACTAAGCTTTTGAATTTTTTCCGGGTCAGGTGTATCGTGGGTACGATATACAAAAGGTAATTCCTGCCAGAAATAATCCTGGGCTACTGTTTCATTTGCTATCAGCATAAAATCTTCAATGATTTTAGTGGCTACGTTTCGTTCATACGGCTTAATTTCTATTGGTTTTCCCTGTTTATCCAAAATAATCTTAGTCTCCGGGAAATCAAAATCAATCGAACCTCTTTTTTTACGCTTTTCTCTTAAAATTGCAGCTAATTCCTGCATGAGTTCAAACATCGGTACCAATTCTTTGTACTCTGCAATTTCTGCTTCATCATGATCTACCAATATTTTTTTCACACTGGTATAGCTCATACGGCGGTCTACTCTTACTACCGTTTCCGCAATTTTGTGATCCACTACATTTCCTTTTTTATCAATGAGCATAATACAGCTTAATGCCAAACGGTCTTCTCCTGCATTCAGAGAACAAATACCATTGGAAAGTGTATGTGGCAACATTGGAATTACACGATCTACTAAATAAACACTGGTACCACGTTCTAATGCTTCTACATCCAATGCACTCTTTTCCTGTACATAATTTGTCACATCTGCGATATGAACTCCAAGACGATACTTATCTCCCTCTCTGGTAATGGTGATAGCATCATCCAAATCCTTGGCATCTTCTCCATCAATGGTTACCATCTGCCAGTCTCTTACATCCATTCGTCCTGCCATATCAGCAGTACTTACCGGTTTTGCCACGTTATCTGCCTGTTTCAAAACTTTCTCCGGAAATTCTACCAGTAAATCATAACCCTTTACAATGGACATGATATCTGTTCCGGGGTCATTGATGTGACCGATAATTTCAACCACTTTTCCTTCCGGTTTTCGATTCTTTTTGCCATAATCGGTTAATTCTACTACTACCTTATGTCCATCTACTGCTCCCTTAGAACGTTCTAAGGGGACAAAAATATCCTGTCCAAACTTGGCATTGTCCGGCACCACAAACCCAAAATTTTTACTCTTTTGAAAGGTTCCCACTACCTGTACGGTTCCCCTTGCCAAAATCTTAACAATCGTTCCTTCTTTGCGTTTTCCTTCTGCCACTTTTCCGGTAGACAGCACTACTTGCACCGTATCACCATGCAATGCTCCATTTACCTGTGTCTCCGGAATAAAAATATCTTCCGTTTCTCCTTCAACTGTAACAAATCCAAAACCTCGAATATTTCCAGTGAAAGTCCCTACTAAAAATGTTCCTTCCGCCTTAGAATATTTTCCGCGCTTAGAAAGTTCAATCTTTCCTTCTGCCATTAAAGCATTCAACACTTCTTCTAAGTCAGGTCTATCCTCTCTTGGTACATTCATAAGAATTGCCAGTTCCTTTATTTTCATAGGAACATACATATCATTACACATCAGTTCATAAACTGCCTGTTTTCTTTTCTCCAGTAATTCTTTCTCCATACTCTCTCCTATTGCATAAAAAACAGACTGCCGGAAATTAACATCCCGACAGTCTTTCGTACTTAAAAACTTCCAATATTCAATACTGCTGCAATTACTAAAAACAGAATTACCAATACTCTGGTAATCTTCACCAGCATTCCTTCTACGGAACGTCCTTTATTCTTGCTCCAATATGTCTCAGAACTTCCTGCGATTGCGCCAAGTCCTGTCTGCTTGCCTTCCTGCATTAAAACAACAACTACCATCACAATACTGATTATGATAAATGCAATCTGCAAAACCATCTTTAATACTGCCACTGTCCTACACCTCCTGAGGCTGTCTTCGTTCACAACTCAGAATATTGTACCATAGCAGTTAAAACTTGTCAAACGGATTCTTATATTCTGCAACACATCCCAACTGTTCTTCAATGCGAAGTAATTGATTGTATTTTGCTGTACGTTCTCCTCTACATGGTGCTCCAGTTTTTATCTGTCCTGCATTTACTGCTACTGCCAAATCTGCAATAAATGTATCTTCTGTTTCACCGGAACGATGAGATATTACTGCACGATATCCATTTTTATGCGCCAGTTCAATCGCTTCCATGGCTTCTGTCAATGTTCCTATCTGGTTTACCTTTACTAATATGGCATTGGCTGCTCCCAACTTAATTCCTAAGTCTAAACGTTTGGTATTGGTAACAAATAAATCATCTCCTACCAACTGTACTCGTTCTCCAATTCGTTCTGTCAACTCCTGCCAACCATCCCAATCTTCTTCCGCTAACCCATCTTCAATGGATATAATCGGGAATTTTTCAATCAATGTTTCGTAGTAATTTATCATTTCTTTGGTATTTCGAACCACTTCTTCTCCCTTTAATTTGGATTCCCCAGGGAAATGATACATTTCTGTTTTTTCATTGTAAAGTTCACTGGCAGCTGCATCAAGAGCAATCTTAAAATCTTCTCCCGGCACATAACCGGATGCTTTTACCGCTTCCATAATCAATTCCAGTACCGCAAAGGTATCCGGTAAATCAGGTGCAAATCCGCCTTCATCTCCTACTGCTGTGGATAAGCCCTTTTCTTCACAAATCTTTTTCAGATTATGATAAACTTCTGCACACATGCGCAATGCTTCGTTCCACTCTTTTGCTCCTACCGGCATAACCATAAATTCCTGAAAATCCACGGTATTGTCTGCATGTCGTCCACCATTTAAAATATTCACCATAGGTACGGGCATACGTTTTGCATTGGTTCCACCAAGATACTGATACAATGGCAGTTCCATGGCTTCTGCCGCTGCTCTCGCTGTTGCCAGTGAAACACTTAACATAGCATTTGCTCCAAGATTGATTTTATCGTCCGTTCCATCTTCCGCAATCAGACATCGGTCAATTTCCACCTGATTTAATGCATTTTTTTCCGATTAGTATTTTATTTATCTTATCATTTACATGTTTTACCGCTTTTTGCACTCCTAATCCAAAATAACGTGGTTCTCCATCTCGTAGTTCCACTGCTTCAAACTGACCGGTAGAGGCTCCTGATGGCACCGATGCCCGTCCTTTGGTATGCTTTCCCGTTGTTACCGTTTGTACCGTAACCTCTGTTTCTACCGTTGGATTTCCTCTGGAGTCCAGTACTTCCCTGGCATGTACATCTGTAATTTTCAAGCAAAAACTCATAACTTTCTCCTTTCACATATACCCATACATTTACTCTAATATTGCTTTTCTTGTATCAGTATTTGCCAAATTCGAAAAAATATACAAAAAAGAGACTTTTCCACAGTCACTACTGCTTCAAAAGTCTCTTTCCACACTTTTATTCTAAAAATTCTTATACGTTAATCTCTGCTGTCATACCTAAGACTGCTTTATTTTTTTCTAATACCGGATTTACTACATTCTGTAAGAACTTCTCTACCTGTAATGGTGCACGTCCTACATATTTAGATGGATCCATGGATTTTTCAAGTTCTTCTAAGCTCAGGTTAAATGCTGGGTCTGCTGCGATTAACTCTAACAGATTGTTATCTTTTCCTTCTACTTTAACGTTCTTTCCTGCTTCCATAGAAAGCTGACGAATCTTTTCATGCATTTCCTGACGGTTTCCACCATTCTTTACCGCATCCATCATAATATTTTCTGTTGCCATAAATGGAAGTTCTGCCATCATGTGCTTACGGATTACTTTGTCATATACTACCAATCCGTCTACTACATTGAGACAAAGGTCTAAGATTCCGTCAATTGCTAAAAATCCTTCTGGAATAGAAAGACGTTTGTTTGCAGAATCATCTAAAGTTCTTTCAAACCACTGTGTAGCGGAAGTAATTGCCGGGTTCAATGCATCTACCATGACATAACGAGCTAATGATGCAATACGTTCGGAACGCATTGGATTTCTCTTATATGCCATAGCTGAGGAACCGATCTGGTTCTTTTCAAATGGTTCTTCTACTTCTTTTAAGTGCTGTAACAAACGAATGTCATTTGACATCTTATGTGCACTTGCTGCAATTCCTGCTAAAATATTTGCAACTCTTGTATCTACTTTTCTGGAATAGGTCTGTCCGGAAACTGCATAGCAATCCTTGAATCCCATTTTTTCTGCGATCATCGGATCAATCTTATCGATAGTTTCCTGATCTCCTGCAAATAATTCCTGGAAACTTGCCTGTGTTCCTGTTGTTCCTTTTGAACCTAACAGTTTCAAACTATTCTGTACATACTCTAAGTCTTCTAAGTCCATGATAAATTCCTGTGCCCAAAGAGTTGCTCTTTTTCCTACAGTTGTAGGCTGTGCCGGCTGGAAGTGGGTAAATGCTAAGGTAGGTAAATCCTTGTATGTATCTGCAAATTTACCAAGCTCTGCAATTACATTTACTAATTTTTTATGAACTAATTTTAATGCTTCGTTCATTACGATAATGTCAGTATTATCACCTACATAACAGGATGTTGCTCCTAAATGGATAATTCCTGCTGCCTTTGGACACTGCTGTCCATATGCATATACATGACTCATAACATCATGACGTACTAATTTTTCTCTTTCTTTTGCCACATCATAATTGATATCATCAATGTGACTCTTCATTTCATCGATCTGTTCCTGTGTAATAACAGGCTTTCCATTCTCGCTTAATCCAAGTTCCATTTCTGTTTCTGCAAGAGCAATCCATAATTTTCTCCATGTACGAAACTTCATATCTGGTGAAAAAATGTACTGCATTTCTTTGCTTGCATAACGCTCAGATAATGGACTGTTATATCTATCTGTTGCCATTTGTATTCTCCTTTTCTTTCCTATAATCGCAGCGACGCTCACTGCGAATCCGCTTCGCTTCTTCACAGGGTCCGTTGCACTCCCATGGACTTTCGCCCTGCTTCGCAGACTGCCTGCACCTTTAAATATCTTGTAATCGTAGCGACGCTCACTGTGAATCCGCTTTGCTCCTTCACAGTGTCCGTTGCACTCCCATGGACTTTCGCCCTGCTTCGCAGACTGCCCGCACCGCTCATCTCGAATTCGCCCTGCTCATTCTCGTTGTACGTTGCACCTTTAAATATCTTCACAGAAACTTTTCCATGCCAGCATGAAAGTTTCTGCTTCAGCTATTTGCAGTCTGCTTATCGCTCATAATCTCCTCGAATATCATCTTCTGGTGGAGCCATTGGATATTTTCCATTAAAGCATCCGGTACAGATTGGAAGTCCTTCGGATAATTCTGTCAAACGTTCCAGTCCAAGATATCCTAAGCTGTCTGCTCCGATAATATCACGAATTTCTTCAATTGTACGGTTATATGCGATTAACTGATTTCTCTCCGGAATATCTGTTCCAAAGTAGCATGGCCATAAAAATGGCGGGGAAGAAATTCTTACATGCACTTCTGTTGCTCCTGCTTCACGAAGCATCTTTACGATACGGTCTGAAGTGGTTCCACGCACGATGGAATCGTCTATCATAATGACACGTTTTCCTTTTACAGATTCAGCTAATACGTTTAACTTTATTTTTACACTTGATTCACGATTGCTCTGCTTTGGCTTAATAAATGTACGACCTACATATCCATTTTTTACAAAAGCAGTTCCATATGGGATTCCAGATTCCATTGCATATCCCAATGCTGCTGCATTACCGGATTCCGGTACACCAACTACTAAATCTGCCTCTACCGGTGAATCCATTGCAAGGAAACGACCTGCTTTAATTCTGGAACCATACACACTGACTCCATCAATATGGCTGTCCGGTCTTGCAAAGTAAATGTATTCGAAAATACATCTTGCTTCCTTCTCTTTTGGTAAACACAAACTTGTATCTGACTGGATTCCTTCCGGTGTAATCGTTACAATTTCTCCCGGAAGTACATCTCTTACATACTCTGCACCAACAGTGTCAAGCGCACATGTCTCAGATGCCAAAATATAAGCATTATCACGCTTTCCAATGCAAAGAGGTTTGAATCCAAATGGGTCTCTTGCGCCGACTAATTTTCTCGGGCTCATTACTACTAATGAGAATGCTCCCTTGATTTTCTTAATTGCTCGTCCCACTGCTTCTTCGACTGTTTTACTATTCAAACGTTCTCTTGCAATGTGATACGCAATTACTTCTGAATCAATCGTTGTCTGGAAAATAGCTCCTGTATATTCCAAATCATGGCGTAATTCCTTTGCATTAATCAAGTTACCATTATGCGCTAATGCCAAAGTTCCTTTTACATAATTCAATACTAATGGCTGCGCATTCTCTCTAGTAGATGCTCCAGCAGTAGAATAACGTACATGTCCTACTCCGATATCGCCCTTCATAGGTTCCAGATTTTCCTGAGTAAATACTTCATTTACCAGTCCCATTCCCTTATGAGAGGTTACTTTTCCTTTTGGACCATTTGTTTCACTTACTGCAATACCACAGCTTTCCTGTCCTCTGTGCTGTAATGCAAACAACCCATAATAAATGGTGGAAGCCACGTCATTTCCATCAAAATCATACATTCCGAAAACGCCACACTCTTCGTGCAATTCGTCTCCTGAAATATTCTTTTCTATCTTATCGTTGTTCATAGATTTCTCCAGTTCTACTATGCAAATTTTTTACCGGTTAACAATTCGTATGCTTCTTTATATTTATCAACAGTCTTATCTACTACTTCCTGTGGCAGTAAGTAATCACTATCCGGATTCTGTTTTAACCAATCTCTTACAAACTGTTTATCAAAAGATGGTTGTGATTTTCCTGCTTCGTATCCTTCTAATGGCCAGAAACGAGAACTATCTGGTGTAAGCATTTCATCACCTAAAACAACTTTTCCGTTTTCATCTAAACCAAACTCAAACTTTGTATCAGCAATAATGATTCCCTTGCTTAAAGCATATTCTGCACATTTCTTATATAATGCAATTGTACAATCCTTAATCTGCTGTGCATAATCAGCACCTTTTCCCGGATAAATCTTTTCTAATACTTCTACACTTTTTTCAAAAGAAATATTCTCATCATGATCTCCAAGTTCTGCCTTAGTACTTGGTGTGTAAATTGGTTCTGGTAACTTGTCTGATTCCTTTAATCCTTCCGGTAATTTAATTCCACAGACTGTTCCGTTCTCCTGATAGCTTGCCCAGCCGCTTCCTGTAATATATCCACGCACGATACATTCAATTGGAAGCATCTCTAATTTCTTACACATCATACTGTTACCATCAAATCTCTCATTTCTGAAAAATTCCGGCATATCATTCACATCCACGGAAAGCATATGGTTCGGTACAATGTCTTTTGTAAAATCAAACCAAAACTTAGACATTTGTGTAAGGATTGCACCTTTCTTTGTAACTTTATTTTTCAAAATAACATCAAACGCAGAAATTCTATCTGTTGCTACAATAATCAGATTATCTCCATTATCATAAACTTCGCGTACCTTTCCTTCTTTTACTGGTTTAAATTCCTGAATACTCATTGTTATCCTCCATTCTCACTTTCCTGATATTGGCACCCATTCGGTGCATATTTTAACATACGATTTGATTATAATACAGTCACTTTCCCTAAGTCAATGAAATTCCTGCCAGTTCCCCGCTTTCTGATTGTAGAAAATTTTCGTCGTTTCTTTAGATATTTTGTATAATTTAGTTGTTTCATTAGCTGTACTTATAAACGTTCTTATCATCTCTTATCTTGACGAAGTGAAAATATTCTGTTAAGGTATGCTTATAAAAATGTAGGAGATGATAGTTATGATTGAAAAAAGAAGAAGTACCAGGGTTCCCATACACCTTACATTAAGTATTTGTGACTTATACAAACAGGATGTTTCCGGAATTCACCAGTTAGATGCACCAATAGAAGTAACTGATATTTCAGAACATGGCGTAGGATTTACTTCTGAGTGTATTTTACCTTTGGATTACTATTTCAATGCTTCTGTCAACTTTCAAAATGATATCAGCTATACTGCAACACTTCAAATCGTTCGTTGCAATATTATTGATGGCTCTCATTATTCTTACGGTGGAGCATTTATCAATCTTTCACCTGAATTACTTGAAAACATTCGTGACCATGTATCTCTCTACTCAGAATAAAATGTGATATTTTCTATGATAACGATAGGAAAAGACAGTACCTATACCGGCACTGTCTTTTCCTATTTCTAAGGTTTTACTTTTCTTTTTACTTTCTTACTAATAAGGATTTTCCAGTCATTTCTTCCGGCTGTTTCATTCCCATAATCTCAAGTAAAGTTGGAGCTATATCTGCTAAACATCCACCTTCTCTTAAAGTATATGCCGGGTCATAATTTACTAAGATAAATGGAACCGGATTGGTAGTATGTGCTGTATAGCTTTCTCCAGTTGTATAGTCAATCAACTGTTCTGCATTTCCGTGGTCCGCACAAACAAACATTGTTCCGTCCACTTCTTTTAATGCTGCTACAGCCTTTCCTACACAAGTATCAACTGCTTCTACTGCTGCAATTGCTGCTGCTTCTACTCCGGTATGTCCTACCATATCCGGGTTTGCAAAGTTAATGATAATCACATCATACTTATCGGACTTAATTGCTCCTACTAACTTATCGCAAACTTCATATGCGCTCATTTCCGGTTTTAAGTCATAAGTAGCTACTTTTGGAGATTTTACTAAGATTCTGTCTTCGCCTTTATTTGGTTCTTCTACACCACCATTAAAGAAGAATGTAACGTGTGCATATTTCTCTGTTTCTGCAATTCTTGCCTGAGTTTTTCCATTGTCTGCAAGAATCTGTCCAAATGTATTCTTTAACTCTACTTTATGGAATGCTACTAATTTATTTGGAATTGTTACATCATACTCAGTAAAGCATACATAAGTAACGTTCTTTCTTGCTCCTCTTTCAAATCCGTCAAAATCATCTGCACAGAAAGCTCTGGTAATTTCTCTTGCACGGTCAGGACGGAAATTGAAGAAGATAACACTATCTTTATCATTTACAGTAGCAACTGGCTGTCCATCTTTTTCGATTACAGTAGGTACTACGAATTCATCTGTAACTTCTTCTGCATAAGAAGCTTCAATTGCTGCTACGGCACTGGCTGCTTTTTTACCTTCGCCGTTTGCAACTGCCTTGTAAGCAGCTTCTACTCTATCCCAACGATTATCACGATCCATCGCATAGTAACGTCCGATAATGGATGCAATTTCACCTACACCGATTTCTTTCATTTTCTGTTCTAACTCTTCGATAAATCCTTTACCGGAAGTTGGTGCAGTATCACGTCCGTCTAAGAAGCAATGTACATATACTTTTTCAATTCCTTCTTTTTTTGCCATTTCCAATAATCCATATAAATGTGTGTTATGGCTGTGTACACCACCGTCAGATAAAAGACCGAATAAATGAAGTGCGGAATTGTTTTCCTTAACATTCTTCATTCCTGCAAGTAATGCTTCGTTTTTAAAGAAATCTCCATCTTCAATCTCTTTTGTAATTCTGGTTAATTCCTGATAAACAATTCTTCCGGCACCCATATTCAGATGTCCTACTTCAGAGTTACCCATCTGTCCATCTGGAAGTCCTACTGCAAGTCCACTTGCATATCCTTTTACAAATGGATATTCTTTCATCAATGCATCAATATTTGGTGTATTTGCCTCATATACAGCATTTGCCTTATGATTGTCATTTAATCCAAATCCATCCAAAATCATTAATACGGTAGGTTTCTTACTCATAATAGTCTCCTCTTTCTTAAAAAAATTTGTTTATATTTAACCGTTGGGATTACATAATTCCATACGGTACGTTGTCTATTCTTCACTTACATAGCCTTCACTATTCACTTGAACTCCCGGTGCGGAAATCTCTTGCATAAAATCCAAAATGCGCTGTTTTTCTCCCGTTTCTTCCACCAAAGACGTTACACAATCTTGTTGAATACATGGCAAAAACCGAAAGTCTATTGTATTAGAATCTGTATGAATAATCACTTGAGATAATCCGGTATCTAACTTCTTGTCGCTAAACCAAAAGTTACCAAGACTATAAATAATCGGCTTTCCTTCATAATAATCAAACCCTTGAAGGCAATGGGTATGTCCACCAATAATCACATCTGCTCCTGCATCTATAAATTGCTGTCCTAAGCTCACCTGGTCACTGCCATATTGGTTCGTTCCCTCGGTTCCCCAATGTACAAATGCTATCACATAATCACTGTTCTTGCGTGCCTTTTCGATAACAGAAAGAAACTTATCCGGATTCAAAGTCTTTAACACTCCCGGACTATCCACGGTTGCTTCCTTCGTGTAATTGGTAGAACGTTCAATCTGTGTGGCTGCTACAATGGTAATCTTACGCCCATTCGCAATAAAGGAAACCGGCTGCATTGCCTCTTCTAAATTGCGTCCTGCTCCCACATAAGGCATTCCTGCCTGTTCTAATGTCTCCAAAGTATCTACCAATGCCGTTGGACCATAATCATACACATGATTATTGGCAACAGATACAATGTCTGTCCCTAAAGTTCCTAAAACACTTACCCTTCTGGGATTTGCCCGGAATGTATACGTCTTTCCCGCTAATGGTTCTCCACCGGTACTGTAAGTATACTCATTATTAATCATTAGAATATCGGCACTTCGCATTTCTGTCAACAAAGCCTGGGACATACAATCTTCTATTCCATTGGGCTGTTCATCCATATGCTCTGTGGTAGGCCAATCTTCACATAAATTAATATCACCTGTAAAATCCAAAACCACCTGATTTGGTTCTGCGCATTCTTTCTGATATACCTTTTCCAGCATATAACTTTGAAATCCTGTACATTCACAATATTCAAGCCATAACACATGAATAGACTTTCCTGTAATGGCATACCATTGCTCACAATCCTGTGTCTCTTCCTCTACTGCATCCGCTAACTTATAAACACATTCTTCACCATATGTTCCAGATAACCACAGAAAAAATGATTCGTCTAATAGATATCCACCTATAAATTCCCGATTTGCATCATCTAGAATCTGTTCTATTGCATCACCTAAATTATCCGGTTGATTCTCTGCTGTTTCTTCTACTTCACTCTGTTGTACTGTCTCTGAAACCGGCTGTTCTGCCGCTTCTTTTCTCGTTTCATTTGCAACAGTTTCCTTGGTAACCTTCGTACAACTACACAGTATACAACAGAACATGACCAATAAAATCCAGATTTTTCGTCTTTTATTCATGGATGTACCTCATCTTTTGTTGAATGTAACCATTTTCTGAAAATGATTGCTTCATCACGCGGACTAAGTATAGCATATTTTTAACTTATTTACAACAAATTCAAATGCAGTATATTAATTAGAAATATCCATGCTAATCCATAATATACTACCACACCTACCAGGTCATTTATGGTACTGATTAAGGGACCTGATGCAATGGCTGGGTCCATTTTCATTTTTTTAAACACGATTGGTATCATTGCTCCATTAAATCCGGAAATCATCATAGCTGCTACCAACGCTAAACCAATACATCCTGAAACCGCAAATGCAAATAGTATTGGCTTTCCCTTAACTAACCAAATATATACACCGATAATTCCAAATCCTAAGATTCCAAGTAATACACCGTTTGAAAATCCAATACGCGTTTCCTTCCATACTAGATGTAATTTTTCCTTCATAGAAAGATTTTCATCCATCAACACACGAATCGTTACCGCCAAAGACTGGGTTCCTACATTTCCGGACATTCCAAGAATCAGGGATTGAAATGCCATTACTAATGTTAATTCTGCTACTACTTTTTCAAATATACCTACTACTGCCGAAACACCAAGTCCTAAAAACATTAGTATAATCAGCCATGGGATACGCTTACGAATACTTTGGAATATTGGTTCTTGTATATCTTCTTCCGCGGTAAGACCTCCCAACATGGCATAGTCTTCTCCCATTTCTTCATCTACCACTTCAATCAAATCCTGAGCGGTAATGACACCTAAAATTCGATTGTCATTATCCAACACCAGAATCGAGTCCTCAGAGTAATCTTTCAAATCTTCAATACACTGTTCTACTGTTTCCTTCGCATATACATACGGATAGGACGTACTGATTAAATCTTCTAATTGTGTATAATCTCGGGCAATAATTAAATCTTTTAAATCTATTGCGCCGTAAAATGTGCCATCACTTTCTTCTACATAAACAGTTCCGATATTATCATTTTCGGCTGCCTGATCCACCAAGGCTTTCATTGCCTGACGAACTGCTACGCCTCGCTTTATCACGATAAAATTCGTAGTCATATAACTACCAATCTCATCTTCATCATAGGAATGAATCAAGTCAATGTCATGTCTGGATTCCTCATCCAACAATTCAATTAATTCCTGACTTTTTTCTTCCTCCAGTTCATCCAATACATCTACCGCATCATCCGCGTCCATGGATTCAATAATATCCGCTGCTACTTCCGAATCCAATTCATTGATATATGTCTCAACATCTTCTAAATAGGTAAAAATCTCTGATACTGTTTCTTTTCCTAAAATCCGATAGAGTTTTTTACGTTCTTCTGATGTAAGTTCTTCTAATACATCTGCAATATCATTTTCATGATAATCTTCTAACTGTTCCCGTATTTGTGCATCAGATGCATCACTTTTGATGATAGCTTCCAGCTCTTTTGCATAATCTGGCTTTTCCGGCATAATTTCGGATTCATGCCGTATTTCTTTTTCATCTTTGAATTCCATCTTTTTTCCTCCTATATTTTTTCAACCTAGTTGTTCTATAAGGAGCTGCATGATGGACATAACCGCGCTTATACTAAAAATGCAAAAAGAAAAGACAACCGGATATTGCTGCTTTTCTCTACTCGGTGCCTATGCCCATCGCTTCTACTTCGCCCACAACTATCACAACTGTCCATTCTTTTCACCTCTCTTTTCTTCTCGCAAAATGAGAGACCTATGGTACGTCCATAAGTCTCTATGTATATTTTTAGTATATCACACTTTATTTTAAATAGAAACCGGAAATTTTGTGTTTTTTATATGAATTTATCTTGTGCACTTTACTTCTATCTAATACTTATTTTTTCATAGTTACCACGGTGTGTCACAAATATCTGTACATCACGGCATTCTCAGCCCTACGAGGTGTGCTTTCCTTAGTGGAGCGTTTTTTATGCAATAGGACGCAATTTCCTATTGCATAAAAACAGCCGTCTGTTGCATATCTGCGACAAACGGCTGCCCTTTTCACTTACTTATTGATTTTTACTGCTTCGTGTTTTTCACTCACAGTCATCTGCTATTGCTTATTATTCTGCCATTTCAGCCTTTAAAGCCTTTGTTAAAGCAGGAACGATCTTGTTCAAATCTCCAACTAAGCCATAATCTGCTACATCAAAGATTGGTGCAGATTCGTCTTTGTTGATTGCAATGATAAGATCAGAATCTTCCATACCGGAAACGTGCTGGATTGCTCCAGAAATACCGATTGCGAAGTAAATCTGAGGACGAACTGTTTTACCAGTCTGTCCAACCTGAAGATCTACTGGTAACCAGCCATTTTCAACAGCTGCACGAGAACAACTTACTGTTCCGCCTAATACATCTGCAAGTTCCTCTAACATCTTGAAGTTTTCTTTAGATCCAACTCCACGACCACCGGATACTAATACTTTTGCATCCATGATGTTTGCAGTATTCTTTACAGCCTTTACAACATTTAAGATTTCAACATATCTGTTGTTTGGTGTAAATCCTGGATTGTATTCGATTACTTCTGCTTTTGCACCTTTTACTGGAGCAATCTTCTGCATAACGCCTGGACGAACAGTTGCCATCTGAGGACGATTGTCTGGGCAAGCGATTGTAGCGATAGTATTTCCACCGAATGCAGGACGAGTCATCAGTAACTGATTTGGTTTCTGATTTGGACCTGGATTGATTGGGAAGTTACCAATTTCAAGTACTGTACAGTCAGCTGTAAGACCTGTTGCTACTCTTGCAGAAACAGTAGGACCAAGGTCACGACCAATTGCAGTTGCACCAACTAACATGATTTCTGGTTTATATTCATTGATAACAGATGCAAGTGCATGTGCGTATGGCTCTGTTCTGTAATCTTTTAATTCTGGGTCATCAACAACGATAACCTTATCTGCTCCGTACTCAGCTAATTCATCAACAAGACCTTTTACTCCAGATCCGATTAATACTGCTGTTACGTCTGTATTTAAATCTTTTGCTAAGTCTTTACCTTTTCCAAGCAATTCAAATGCAACGCCATCTAAAACGTTGTCTACCTGCTGTGCAAAGACAAATACTCCTTTATATGCTTCTAAACCCATCTTGTTCACCACTCTTCCTTATATACTAGATAATATGTTTCTCTTTGAATTTTCCAACTAAAGCGTTAACTAATTCTTCTGGAGAATCACCTGCTAACATCTCTCCAGCTCCCTTTGGAACTTTATCAGATGCTTTTGCAATCTTTGTTGGAGATCCTTTCAGACCAAGGTTTGCATCATCAACATCCTTTAAATCTGCTCTTCCCCATACGGTTACTTCTTTATCATATGCATCGAAGATTCCGCCTGGAGTCATGTAACGTGGCTCATTTAATTCAGATAATGCTGTAATTAAGCAAGGCATTTTTGCCTTTAACTCATGATATCTGTCTTCGTACTGACGCTGTACAATAACAGAATCTCCTTCTACTTTAATATCCTGTGCATAAGAAATTACTGGAAGTCCAAGATGTTCTGCAATCTGAGGTCCTACCTGAGCAGTATCTCCATCGATTGCCTGACGTCCTGTGATAACTAAATCATATTCAAGATTTCTGATTGCTCCAGCGATTGTAGTAGATGTAGCCCATGTATCTGCTCCACCTAATACTCTATCTGTTACAAGAATTCCTTTATCTGCACCCATTGCTAATGCTTCACGAAGAACTTCATCAGCCTTTGGAAGACCCATAGTAAGTACAGTTACTTCTGCACCGTACTGGTCTTTTAATCTAAGTGCTGCTTCCAAACCAGCTTTATCATCTGGGTTCATAATAGTAAGCATTGCAGCTCTATTCAAAGTACCGTCTGGATTAAATTTAACTCCGCCTTTTGTATCTGGTACCTGTTTTACACATACAACTATTTTCACGGTATTTCACTCCTTATATTTTCTTTTTTATCAAACTTTTCACGCGGATTTACTCGAGATACCTTGTATCTCTCGTGCGCGTTGCGCTCTCAAATGCCGCACTAAAATGCTCACTCATGCAAGCATGGCTCCCATTTTATTACGTCATTCTCAATCCGCTTATCGCGACTATTTTAATAATGCACCAGAGATAACCATACGCTGAACTTCAGAAGTTCCTTCGTAGATTTCAGTAATCTTAGCATCACGCATCATACGTTCTACATCATATTCTCTGATATATCCGTATCCACCGAATAACTGAACAACCTCTGTTGTTACTGCCATTGCAGTTTCTGCTGCAAATAATTTAGCTTTTGCAGCTTCTACAGAATATACTTTCTGAGTAGCTTTTGCCATAGCAGCTTTGTATACTAATAACTGTGCAGCTTCAATTCTTGCAGCCATATCAGCTAATTTAAACTGTGTATTCTGCTGCTGAGCGATAGAACGTCCAAACTGTTTTCTTTCTTTTGTATATTCGATTGCTCTTTCTAATGCACCTTCTGCGATACCAAGTGCCTGAGATGCAATACCGATACGTCCACCATCCAAAGTATGCATAGCGATTGGGAATCCTTTTCCTTCAGGTCCTAATAATGCATCTTTTGGAATTCTGCAATCTTCGAAAATTAATTCGTATGTAGAAGAACCACGGATACCCATCTTCTTTTCTTTTGTTCCGAAGGAGAATCCTGGAGCTCCCTTTTCTACGATAAATGCAGAGAAGTTCTTTTTCTTTCTTCCTCTCTTATCTTCTGTAACACTTGTAATTGCGATTACGATATAAACGTCTGCAACTTTACCATTTGTGATAAAGCACTTAGATCCGTTTAATACCCATTCATCACCATCTAATACAGCCTTAGTCTGGCAACCCTGAGCATCTGTACCAGCACCTGGCTCTGTTAAACCGAATGCACCAAGTTTTTCACCTTTTGCAAGAGGTACTACATATTTCTGTTTCTGCTCTTCTGTACCATAAGTCATAATTGGGTCGATGCAAAGAGATGTATGTGCAGATACGATAACACCTGTTGTAGCACACACTTTAGATAACTCTTCTACACACATAGCGTATGTTAAAGGATCACATCCCTGTCCGCCATATTCCTTTGGCACCGGAATTCCCATAAAGCCGTATTTTGCCATTTTATCAACGGTTCCCTGTGGGAAAACTTCTGTTTCATCAACTTCCTGTGCGAGAGGCTTTACTTCTGTTTCAGCGAAGTCTCTGAACAGAGTTCTCGCCATTTCATGTTTTTTATCTAAAGAAAAATCCATGATTTTAACACTCCTTTATTTTAATTTATTATTTTAACCTAAGTTTTGCAGATTACTTAGAGTAATCGTAGAATCCGATTCCAGTCTTCTGTCCTAATTTACCTGCACGAACCATTTTCTTAAGAAGTGGATGTGGACGGTATTTTGGATCACCTGTTTCATCATATAATACGTTCATGATTGCAAGACAAATATCAAGTCCTACTAAATCACCTAATGCTAAAGGTCCCATTGGATGGTTAGCACCTAATTTCATAGCTGTGTCGATACCTTCAACAGAAGCTACTCCGTCAGCGTAAATACCAACTGCTTCGTTAATCATTGGGATTAAGATTCTGTTTACTACGAATCCTGCTGCTTCGTTTACTTCTACTGGAGTTTTTCCAATTTCTTCAGCAATCTTAACGATTTTATCTTTCATATCGTCCGGTGTGTTTTCACCTTTGATAACTTCTACTAATTTCATAACTGGAGCCGGGTTGAAGAAATGCATACCGATAACTGGTCTGTCAAGTCCTGCACCAATTTCTGTAATAGAAAGAGAAGATGTGTTTGTTGCAAACATACAATCTTTCTTTACGATATCCTGTAATTCTTTGAATGTCTGTTTTTTAACATCCATTACTTCCAAAGCTGCTTCTACTACTAAATCACAGTCAGTACAGATTTCTTTTGTTCCTGTTGTAATCTTAGCTAAGATTGCATCTGCTGCTGCCTGATCCATTTTTCCTTTTGCAATTCTCTTTTCGAATCCTTTTGCAATTTTCTTTTTACCATTTGCTGCAAATTCATCATTAATATCACACAAGAATACTTCATATCCTTCTGTCTGTGCGAATGCCTGTGCAATTCCGGAACCCATGGTTCCTGCTCCAATAATACCAACTTTCATCTTGTTGATTCCTCCTTATTGTTTTATAACTTGAGCAGGTGTCCAAAAGGGCACCTGCGTTATTACTTTCTTTAATTTTGAATTAGTCTCTTTCTACGATTGTAGAGCAGCCCATTCCACCACCGATACACAGTGTTGCAAGACCTTTCTTAGCGTCTCTCTTCTGCATCTCGTGTAATAATGTAACAAGGATACGACATCCGGAAGCTCCTACTGGATGTCCTAATGCGATTGCTCCACCGTTTACGTTTACTTTAGACATATCGAATTTCAAATCTCTTGCAACTGCGATAGACTGAGCAGCGAATGCTTCGTTTGCTTCGATTAAGTCCATATCGTCGATAGAAAGACCTGTTCTTTCTAATACTTTCTTTGTAGATGCAACTGGTCCAACACCCATGATTTCTGGCTCAACTCCGCCAAGTGCTCCAGCTACCCATGTAGCCATTGGTGTAACACCAAGTTCTTTTGCTTTTTCTTCGCTCATAACAACGATTGCTGCTGCACCGTCATTGATACCGGAAGCGTTACCAGCTGTAACTAATCCGCCTTCTTTTCCAGAACAGCATCTTAATTTGCTTAAGGATTCTGCTGTTGTACCAGCACGAGGTCCTTCGTCTTTTGCGAACATAACAGTTTCTTTCTTAACTTTTACAGGAACTGGTACGATTTCGTCATCGAATTTTCCTTCTGCAATAGCTTTTTCACATTTCTGCTGGCTGTTTGCAGAGAACTCATCTAATTCTTCTCTTGTAATTCCGTATTTATCACATACGTTTTCTGCTGTAATCATCATGTGGTAGTGATTAAATGCGTCTGTTAATGCATCGTTTACCATGGTATCGATGATTGTTGCATTATTCATACGATATCCGAAACGGGCTTTTGTCATAGCATATGGAGCCATAGACATATTTTCCATACCACCTGCAACCACGATATCTGCCTGTCCTGCCATAATCATGTTTGCTGCCTCATTTACACATTTCAAACCGGAACCACATACTACGTTCAATGTAAATGCTGGTACTTCGATTGGTAATCCAGCCTTGATAGAAGCCTGACGTGCAACGTTCTGTCCCTGTGCTGCCTGGATAACACATCCCATCATTACTTCATCAACCTGTTCTGGCTTAACACCAGCTCTGTTTAATGCTTCTTTAATTACAATTGCACCTAAATCAACTGCTGGAGTATTGCTTAATGCTCCGCCCATTTTACCGATTGCGGTACGACATGCGCCTGCTAAAACTACTTTCTTTGCCATTTCTTCGTCTCCTTTTTCTAAATAATATGTATCTAACTCTTCCGCTGAAGCCAATGTGTGATTCCTCTCACAATGTATGTTATTTTTTTAACAATCTTTTGTTAAAAAAAAGGAAACAGGCATCGTCTTCATTCCTGGGATAACTTTATCCTAGCACAACTAGTTACAAATTGCAAGGAAAATCTTACTCTTTTGCCCCTTTCCTACACCCCTGCTTTTCCCTTCCTTTTTTGTGAGACTTTGTTATATTTTTATCATTCTCCCTGGGGTTTTCCGTAGAAAAAAGGTCGATTTTTGTCTATTATGCACAACAACCGACCTTTTCAACCTTTTATATTGTATTAATAAAAAACATGATTTCCGATAACAATCCCCGGTATGTCTCCTGTATTTCTTCGGAAATAAAGACAATCCACTGTAATTCTTCCCCCCAGCACTTCTGCTGCCGCCTGCACACAGGATTCATCTGCTCCTTCTGCTAAAACCGTTGCAAAACGTCCACTGGCAACGGGTGAAAATTGACCACTCTGATAAATTACTCCTGCAATACTGTTTGGAAAATGAGAACTTCTCAAGCGGTTAATCACCACACTTCCCACAGCTAACTTTCCCTCATAGCTTTCTCCCCCTGCTTCACATTGAATCAAAGCTGCCAACAGAGCCTGTTCTGAAGTATCTGCCTCTACCGGTGTAGTATCCGGTGTATTTTCCTTCATTTCTTCTTCCTGGCGTTGAATTTCAGCTAACCTTGCTGCATCTTCCGCCGCCTTTTGCGCCTCTAATTGTTCTTCGTATGCTTTCTGTCTTTCAATTTCTGCTTCATAGTTTGCTGCATCTGTTTTCGCTACCTCTAACTGTTGTTTTGCTGCTACCAATTGTTGTGAGGTACTGTCTACCAACGCTGCTAATTGTTGTTTCTTTTCTGTTTCCTGCTGTTGTAATGCACTAAGCTGTGCTTCTTGCGTTTCTAACTGTTGTTCTTTGGTGGCAATCTCTTCCTTCGTTGCCTGATAAACATCCAGCATTTTTCGATCATAATCATGGATACTTATAATGTATTCTCCTCTGTTCAGAAAATCTACAATACTCTCCGACTCCATGAGTATTTCCATCATACTTTCTGTATCCATTTCATACATAAACTGAATACGCTTTTTCATTGCCTGATACTGCTGTTGTTCTTGCTCCTGCGCCGCTGCCAAATCAACTTTGGTTTGTTCTAATTCTGTTTGTGTATTTGCTAACTGTTCTTCTGTTTCGTTTAATGCCTGGGTTGCCTGTGCCAGACTATCATTTAATGTTTTTAAATCTCCGGTTAAACTATCCGCAGAATCCGCATAGCTTTCCGCCTGTTTTTGTGCTTCTTTTTGCTTTTCTTCTAAATCATCTATATTTTCTTTGACACCATCTATCTGTTCTTGTGTTGCTTGAATTGTCTGCCCCCACAATCCACACATTAAAAGTATCACTAAAGCACTTGCCGTAATTTTCTTTATTACTTTACGCATAATATGCTCCTTTTCGTTTTTCTTTATCATATCTTGCATGTTTCTTTTTTGCAAGAGTCTTTTCACTTTTACCAACTATTGATAGAACAAAGAGTCCGCTTGTCGGACTCTTTCGCGCCCGAGCGGTGTCGTTTACGACTAATTTCTTCTCCGCGAGATGCGCTTCCTTAGCGGAGCGTTTTTTATGTAATAGGACGTAATTTCCTATTACATAAATAAAAGACCCGAAAAAATATGGGAATATAACTTATCTTCCATATTCTATCAGGTCCACTATCATACTCTACATGTTTTCTTTTTTTATTTTCTGTATCCGTCTGGATTCATGCTCTGCCATCTCCAGGAATCCTCGCACATACGCTCAATTCCGTATTCTGCTTCCCAACCCAGTTCACGTTTTGCCTTAGAAGCATCACAATAACAGGTTGCAATATCTCCTGCTCTTCTTGGCTTAATTTCATATGGAATCTCTTTACCGCATGCCTTTTCATATGCCTTTACCACATCCAATACACTGTAACCGATTCCTGTTCCAAGATTATAAATACTTACTCCGGAATTTTCTTCGATTTTCTTCAATGCCTTTACATGTCCCTTGGCAAGGTCTACTACATGAATATAATCTCTCACTCCGGTTCCATCTGGTGTATTGTAGTCATTTCCGAAGACACCAAGGCATTTTAGCTTTCCAACTGCCACCTGCGCAATATAAGGTACCAAGTTGTTCGGGATTCCCTTTGGATCTTCTCCAATCAATCCGCTCTCATGTGCTCCGATTGGATTAAAGTAACGCAGTAACATCACATTCCATTCAGGGTCTGCTACATGTAAATCTGTCAAAATCTGCTCTAACATTCCCTTGGTTCTTCCATAAGGATTGGTAATCTCTCCTTTTGGGCATTCCTCAGTAATCGGAATGATTGCCGGATCTCCGTAAACAGTTGCAGAAGAGGGAAAAATAATATTTTTCACACCATGATTGCGCATTACATCACACAATACCAATGTTCCTGTGATGTTGTTATAATAATATTCCAATGGTTTTACCACAGATTCTCCTACTGCCTTTAATCCTGCAAAATGGATAACACTGTCAATTTTTTCTTTATCAAAAATCTTATTCAATGCGTCTTTGTCCAGAATATCTGCTTCATAAAACGGAATTGCTGCGCCTGTAATCTGCTCTACTCTTTTTACTGCTTCTTCACTGGAGTTTACCAGATTATCCACTACTACCACATCATATCCTGCATTTACTAACTCAATACAAGTATGACTTCCGATATATCCTGCTCCACCTGTTACTAAAATTGCCATAAGATTCCCTCCTCAAAATTATGATATGTTTAGCAAAACTTTTGTCTTTATGCACATTATAGCACACCTAAAAATCTATGAAAACGCTTGCAAAACAGATTTTCCATTTTCTACGTTTTACCTATATTTTCCGTTTTTTCTTCCCACTTTTTCATTTATTTTTTAGTAAAACCGTATAATTTTTACTCGTCTTTTCAGTAAACTTTTACTTGCTATTTTTATACCGCTGTACAATCTGTTCCATTTGACTCCATTTTTGTTCCATATCTCGTACTAACTGTATCTGTGTTCTGGCTCGATCTAAATTTTGTTTTTCACGATAAATCTTAAAATAGACATCTCCTTGCAGGTAATCCGTAAAAAAACGCATCCCACATTCATAAGTCATGACTTTTGCTCCCATCGGAAGCATTGCAATTTCATTTTCCGTTAATTTTCCTGCACATCCTTCTAAAAAACCTTGTACATACCGTTCAAACAGTTGCAAATCACACCTTACTTTTGACAAATCTCTTTCGTCTTCTGCTGCCGTACTTGCACCAAACCGAATTGCATCACCAAAGTCATTTACTGCTAGTCCCGGCATTACCGTATCTAAATCTATAATACAAATACCTTTTCCGGTCTTTTTATCTATCATAATATTATTCAACTTGGTATCATTGTGCGTTACACGAAGGGGTAACTCTCCCTTCTTTTGCATTTCTCCTAGTACTTTAGATAATTCTTTTCTCTTTTTAAAAAATGCAATTTCTGCTGCCACTTCTTTTGCTCTGTCGCAACTATCTTCTTCTAACGCTTTTTCAAACACTTGATAACGCGCTTTTGTATCGTGGAAACCGGAAATTGTCTCATGCAACGTCTCTGCCGGATAATCTGACAACATTTGTTGAAACTTTCCAAATGCCACTGCACTTTCATAAAAAATCTGCTGATTTTCTGCCTTGTCATAGCTTATGGCATCTTCTATCATATGATACATCCGCCAATACTCTCCATCCCGGTCTAAGTAAAATCCCTTTCCATTTTTGGTTTGTATTACCGTTAATGTTTCTCTTTTTGTGTCACCCCCCGGCCTTTTGAATCTTCTTTTTCAAAAAACCGGTAACTCCCATAATATTTTCCATCACTTCTTCTGGATTTGGAAATATATTGTGGTTCATTCGTTGAAGAATATAACGTTTTTCTCCTTCTATTAAAAAGGTATCATTAATGTGTCCGCTGCCGTATATCGTTGCCGTTTTCGCAGTTTCCCCTATTTGAAATTCTTTCGTGATTTCCAATGCCCTTTTTTCTAATTTTTCTTGTTGTACATCCATTGTTAATCCTTCTCCTTCTGATCCGGATTATGCCCTTCGATGTTGTTTAAAATTCTTCCGGATATCGTCCTTGTTTTTTCAACCCGGCAATTGCCTCTACTACCATAGCTTTATCTTCTTTATAGGTAACTCCATACCATTTGTCCGCCGAAGTTAATACCTTTACACTTGCTTTTTTCTGTTGTAACAACTCATCTACCGCAAACGGCAGGAAATACTCTGCTTTTAATGGATTATTTGGCAATTCTTCTCTTAAGAACTTTTCAAATCCACTTTCTAATTCTTTTAAAATACTTTTGGAAAATCCCCACATATTCATAGAAACGGTACTTTCCATTGGAAGTTCATGCCATGTTGCGCCATCATCTTCTGTATATGCAGCTCCTCCATCTCTTTTTTCAATATGAGTACGTTCGTGAATATCTGTTAAAAATCCTGCCTTATCCATTTCACACACACCTCTTGCTACATACCCATTATCAGTCAATGTATTTTTTAATGCATATCCTACCATAGCATATCGATATTTTTCCTCATCCTGATGATTTACCAGATAATCATAAATCATTTTGTATGCATTCTTTCCGTAATAATCATCTGCATTGATTACTACAAACGGCCCATCAATTATATCTTTACAACATAAAATGGCATGGCCTGTTCCGTATGGTTTTTCTCTGCCTTCCGGAATGTGATATCCCTTTGGAAGTTTCTCTAACTCCTGATAAATATACTCTACCTGAATTTTCTTCTCTACACGTTTTCCAATCACTTCTTTAAATGCTTTTTCATTTGCCTTCTTGATAACAAAAATAATCTTTTCAAATCCTGCCTCAATTGCGTCATATATGGAAAAGTCAATGATAATATGGCCTTGTGCATCTACCGGATCTATCTGCTTTAATCCTCCGTATCTGCTTCCCATTCCTGCTGCCATAATCACTAATACTGGTTTGTTCATTGAAATACCCTCCTTAAGGTAATTATCCTTTTGTTCTATAACATGATAATATAAAAAAAAGGTTCTGTATTTGCACAATTTTTTTGCTTTTTTGCACAATTGTATGTTACTATATATTTATAAAGTAACGTCTGGAAAGGAGCTTTTATGGATTTTTATAAACATTCGTTTTCTAAGCTGTTTGATGTTTCGCAAATTGTTACAATCCATTATTTTGAATATGATACAGACTTTGTTTTTCCCGGTGAATCTCACGACTTTTGGGAATTTCTTTGCGTGGACAAGGGAGAAGTAACGGTTACTGCCGACAGCAACACTTATCTATTAAAAAAAGGGGATATTATTTTCCACCAGCCGAACCAATTTCACGCAGTTACAACTAACGGTATCGTTGCGCCTAATTTAGTGATAATTTCCTTTGTTTGTCATTCACTCGCTATGCGTTTTTTTGAAAATCGCATTTTTTCACTAAAGGAACGAGAACGGAATCTGTTAGCTACTATTATTGCAGAAGCTCCAGGTGCTTTTTCTACCCCTTTAAATAATCCTTATACTAAGGGGTTGGACCCAGCTTTTCAACAGATTCCCGGAGCAGAGCAAATGATACAATTATCCTTAGAACAATTTTTAATTTCTTTATATCGTAGTGCTTTCTCTGATAATACCGGCAATTTTCTCACGAAGTCCGTAAAATTAAAACAGGATGAGGAAACCTTTTCCCACATCCTTGCTTATATGAACACTCATATTTGTGATTCTTTAACTATTGACCAAATTTGTCACGACAATCTTCTTAGCCGCTCTCAATTACAAAAACTTTTCCATGACAAATGCAACTCCGGCATTATTGATTATTTTTCACGCCTGAAAATCAATTATGCAAAAGAACTGATTCGAGAAAAAAATATGAATTTTACACAGATTGCAGATGTTTTGGGTTATACTTCCATCCACTATTTTTCCAGACATTTTAAAAAGATTTCCGGGATGAGTCCGTCAGAATATGCCCTTTCCATAAAAGCTATTTTGGAAAAATAACAAATAACTTTGCTATTTCCTATTACATTAAAAAGGTCCCAGAACCAACAGTTCTGGGACTCTTAAAATTCGTCTATTATACTCTAGACAGATATTCACCTGTTCTGGTATCAATCTTAATAACGTCATCCTGCTCTACGAACAATGGTACATATACAGTTGCTCCTGTTTCTACAACTGCTGGCTTTGTTGCTCCGGTAGCTGTATCACCCTTGAATCCTGGCTCTGTATCTGTAATCTGTAATTCTACGAACAGAGGTGGCTCTACTGCAAATACGTTTCCATTATGGGAACACATTTTAACCATTTCATTTTCTTTTACGAACTTCAATGCATCACCGATAGTCTCTGCATCTAAAGCAATCTGCTCATAAGTCTCTACATCCATGAAGTGATATAAATCACCATCGGAATATAAATACTGCATGTCCGCTCTGTCAATACGAGCCTGAGGACATTTTTCTGTAGGACGGAAAGTTTTTTCTACTACACCGCCACTCTTAATATTCTTTAACTTAGTTCTAACAAAGGCTGCGCCTTTACCTGGTTTTACATGCTGGAATTCAATAATCTGGTAAATGTTATTATCTAATTCTATCGTAATACCATTTCTAAAATCTCCTGCTGAAATCATTCGAATTTCCTCCTTAACCTACTTATGGGCGCATCCCGCCCAACGCTTCTTCCATTTTATACTAAATGTATATATATTTCAACCTTTTTTTATC